>CAVXOO010000235.1:0-10640 GCA_963762945.1 uncultured Acidobacteriaceae bacterium
TAAATGTATCGCTAGACGCAGGCTCCGCCTGCTTGGAAAACGCCCCTGGCGTTTCCCACTTTCCCACCGCTACGGCTGCGGCTAGCTGAGTATTATTTGTATGCGGAAAATGGGGGCAGGCCAACGGGGCTAGTTTTAGTAGGCACTTCGCTTTCTCGTCATTCTATCCAGAGGGCGTTCGACATTTACCTCGAGGGCCGCGCACAGAGCATCGCTGCGATCGTCTACTACCCCGATAACGGCAGGCCCGGATTATTGTTCAACGACGCCAAGGCGCCACCGTCATCCCAGCACGGGCATTCGGAGGTGTATCTGGTCAGAAGCGACCAGAGGAACTTCGAGAAACACACGTCCGGTTTCGATCCGCGTGTTTTTGACGGAATCCCCGAGGGAACGCGCTTTTGGGATTTCACGATGCACGGAGACCGGTTCCGGGCCATCGTGTTGCGCGACGTCGCTGTTCAGGACACAGAAGAAGGCGTACCCCTGCCGCTGCCCCGATTGACGGTGATCTATGCCGCCTCCACGGGAGGAATTGAGCATCAGATTACCCGCTTGGGAGTGGCGATCGGCGCAGCGAGCCTGCTCGTCCTGGTTCCTACGCTTCTGCTGGTCTTGTGGTATATACGCAAGGCGCTTGTGCCTCTTCACGATCTGGCCACAGCGGCGGGAGCCATTTCAGTTGACAGTTGGAAGTTCGCGCCATCGCAGGCTGCCGAATCGACAAAGGAACTGGAGCCGCTGATTGGCGCCATTACGACGGTACTCGCCGGACTTGAATCGGCATTTATGCGACAACGCGAATTTCTGGGTGATGCAGCCCATGAGTTAAGAACCTCTCTTGCCATCCTTAAATCGACGTTGCAGGCACTTCTGAACAAGCCCAGGCAATTCGCCGAGTACAACGATGGCCTGATGGCGATGAGCCGTGACAGCGAGCGGTTGGAGCGCCTTCTGAACCGGATGCTGCAGACGGCGCGCGCCGAACAACGCATTGCCGACGGACATGAGCACCTGCCGGACCCTGTCAACTTGGCATCGTCCTGCGAATCGGCGATCGCACAGTTGGCTCAATGTGCCGCGGACAAGGAGATTCGCATCGATTTCAGCGCCGCTGGAGAAGCCGTGATACGCGCCGAAATCGCGGATCTTGAGTTGATTTGGCTTAACCTTCTGGAAAATGCCATTCAATACAGTCCGCGCGGATCGGGCGTGGAAGTGACATGCTGCGTTGATTCGGGCTTGGCTACGGTTACGGTGGCCGACCACGGCTGCGGGATTGAACCGGCCAATCTGGCGCGCATTTTCGAGCGCTTCTATCGCGCCGATTCTTCGCGCGCAAGAGCAACTGGAGGATTCGGGCTGGGTCTTGCAATTGCAAAATCTCTGGTCACGTTTTATGGAGGACAAATCCGCGCGGAGAGCTGGCTGGGGAAAGGTACCCGTATCTCGGTGAGTTTTCCGCTGAATCCGGAATCATCGAGCCGAAATGGGCGGTAGTGATGTTACGGGCCTCGTCTCCCCACTCTCCGCCAAGACGAGTCTTGAAAGCGCCCCCGCGGATGGCAATCAACAGAACCGGATGCTATCCGCGGGAAGGGGGTCAATGTCGGGGCTTAATGGAAGAATCAGGGTGCGCGCTGCGCGAGTGGCTGCAGGACAAGCGGCGCGCCCAACAGCGCAGAGTGACGGGGCTGCGCAGACCGGAAAAAAGAAAAGCGTACGCCAGGCGCCGGTGCTCGCGAGGGGGCCGCGCACAGAGTGGCTGAAGCAGGCATAGTCACCAAGTGGTCCTGGGGTGGCCCCGACTGCAACACGGGTTCAAGCTAAGTTATTGATTATATTGGCGTCCCCGACGGGATTTGAACCCGTGTTATCGCCGTGAAAGGGCGGTGTCCTAGGCCGGGCTAGACGACGGGGACGATTGGGAGAGCAGAGAGCGGCTGGAAGAGCGGCCTCAAGCGCGTTTCAAGATGCGTCCTCTAAGAGGCTATCAACTCGGGGAATGAGTGTCAAAAGCGTCGGGGCGTGGCCGAAGTAGTGTAGAGCGGCCTCGAGATGCAGATTTTCCCACCCATTTCCGCAAAAAAATGCAGAAATGGATGGGCGCGAGGGCATTCTTTTGGAGCCGGCGCGATCGACGCAGATTTTCGACCGATTTCTGCAAAAAAACGCAGAAATGGATGGGGCGCGGAGGCGTGATTTGCTCAATCGGAGCCGGCGCAAGCGGCCTTTGCGGAACCGGAAGCATTGAGACGGCGTACCAAGGGTGTGGGTTATCCTCGATATAGATTGCGAATTCTGTGTGGAAGTCCGCGGCGGAGTGCGCCGCTTTCGGTTTTTTGCATCGATGAGCCGGTTCTGCGTATCGGATGAAGTAGACGCCAACCGCAGCCATTCCTCTAGAGGGATTGCGAGCGTGCCCGCAGCAGGGGGATTGCGCGCCATACGTCTGCGGACAGAACTGGAACGAGCACACGCGAGGCCCGTGGGCGGACACCAAAGTGGCCAGGGGAAGAATCAAGTGAAGCAAAGCAATTGGTTACGCATTTTTTCAATGAGCGGCCTGGCGATGGCGCTCGTGGCGACGGGCTGCCAGAAGAAACCGGCGGCGGCGGCGGGACCGGCGATGCAGGGCCTTCCCGTGCAGACGGTGGTGGTGGCCATGACACCGGTGGCGCAGACTAGCGAATATGTGGCCACGATCAAGTCGCGGCGCTCGGCCACGCTGCAGCCGCAGGTGAGTGGAGCGCTGACAGAGATTCAGGTTCGCTCGGGCGACCACGTGAAGGCCGGCCAGCCGCTGATTGAGATCGATCCGCGGCAGCAGCAGGCTCAGGTGGCCTCGTTGCGCGCCACCGAGCGGCAGAAGAAGGCGCTTTACGATTACGACGCCATCGAGGTGGAACGCCAGCACAAGCTCTTCGATGCCGGCGTGAGCAGCCGCGACACTTTCGATCAGGCGCAGCAGGCGTTTCAGAATGCGAAGGCGGATTACGAAGCGGCGGTAGAGTCGCGCAAGACGCAGGAGCAACTGCTGGGTTACTACACGGTGCGCGCGCCCTTCGACGGCGTGGTGGGCGACATTCCGGTGCACGTGGGAGACTACGTCTCCACGTCGACGATGCTGACCACCGTGGACGAGAACCAGGATCTCGAGGCCTACGTGTACATTCCCACGGAGCGTGCCGCCGAGGTGCGCATGGGATTGGGCATCGACCTGACGGACAACAGCGGCAAGGTGCTGGAAAAGACCGCGGTTGATTTCATCTCGCCGGAAGTGGACAGCATGCTGCAGGGGATTCTGGTGAAGGCCCCCGTGCATTCGGGCGCGGAGATTCTGCGCAATGCGCAGATCGTCAAGGCTAAAGTCGTCTGGAGCACGAAACCGATGGCGGTGGTTCCGGTACTGGCGGTGATCCGGCAGGGCGAGGAGAGCTTTGTTTTCGTGATGCAGAAGCAGGGCGGCATGGCGATGGCGCACCGGACGCCGGTGGTGCTGGGCGACACGGTGGACAACAATTACTCGATTATTTCGGGGCTGAGCGCCGGCGATCGCGTGATTGTGACAGGCACGCAGTTTCTGGTGGACGGCATGCCGGTGATTCCGCTGGGCGGATGAGAAGACAGTTGTCAGTGGTCGGTTGTCGGTGGTCAGCCGAACGCGCTGGAACGGAAGGCTTCGATTCAGCGAAAAGAAGGCTGATAGCTGAAGGCCGGAGAGAAAGGGATCGCGAATTATGGCGAAGATCGGAACTGCCCAGAAAAACATCCCGCGGCGGCTGAAGTGCGAGTTTTCGCGCCGCCCCTACGGGGCGGCAGGTTCACGGTGATGACTAGCCTCAGGGTTCCCCCTTGGTTCGCCGTGGCGAACCAAGAGTTCACCCTGGGCTATTCTCGATCGGCCCCTACGGGGCCGGCTATTTCGGCGCTTCGTTTCGTTCAAGGTAGATCGGAAACGCCGGTGGGAAACTGTTACAAAACCATTTTCATCGCAGGCTGCTAATCATGTTTGTCGATTTCTTTATTCGTCGTCCGGTCTTTGCCACGGTCTGCGCCCTGATGATCATTCTGGCCGGGGCCATCTGCATTCCCAATCTTCCCGTGGCCATGTATCCCACGCTTGCGCCGCCGGTGGTGGAGGTTTCGGCCGTCTATGTGGGCGCGGATGCGGAGACGGTCGAGAAAGCGGTCACGATTCCGCTGGAAGAATCGATCAACGGCGTAGAGGGAATGCGCTACATCAGCTCCTCCAGCACCAGCAGCGGCGCCTGCGTAATCGACATTACCTTCAAGACCGGTTACAACCTCGACATCGCGGCCGTGGACGTGCAGAATCGCGTGGCCAGCGTGGAGGGCCGGCTGCCGGGCGAGGTGGTTTCGACCGGCATCAACATCACGAAATCGAATTTCAATTTTGTCTTCGGCGCGGGATTTTTTACGCGCGACGGCCGGTACTCAGACGAATACATTTCCAACTACCTTGATGTCTATGTCGTTGACGCGCTCAAACGCGTTCCGGGCGTGGGCGATGTCGTCAACTTTGCCGCACGCAAGTACGCCATGCGAGTATGGCTCGATCCGGCGCGCCTGGCGGCCCGCAACTTGACCGCGACCGACGTGGTGAATGCGCTCGTGGAGCAGAATGTGGAGGTTCCCGCCGGTCAGCTCGGGCAGCCGCCGGCCGACGCCAAGCAGGCGTATCAGATTCCCGTGCGGGTGGTGGGGCGGCTGTCGAGCCCCGAGGAATTCGACAACATCATCGTCAAGAATTCATCGAACGGGCTGGTGCAACTGAAGGACGTGGGCCATGCGGAGGTGGGTGCTGAAGACTACAGCACCGTGCTCGAGTATGCGGGCCACCAGGCGATGGGCCTTGGCGTGGAGCAGCTTTCGAACGCCAACGCTCTCGATGTAGACCGCAAGGCGAAGGCCGCGCTGGAGCAGCTCTCGAAGAATTTTCCTCCGGGCCTGGAGTATGCGATCGCCTTCGACTCGACGACCGCGGTGGGCGAATCGATTCGCGAGGTGCTGATCACGCTGATCGAGGCCATCGTCATCGTGATCACGGTGATCTTCCTCTTTCTGCTCGATTGGCGGGCCACGATTATTCCCGCGGTCACGATTCCGGTCTCGCTGATCGGCACCTTTGCGTTTATCAGGATCTTCGGCTTTTCCATCAACTCCCTGACGCTGTTTGGCATCACCCTGGCCACGGGACTAGTGGTGGACGACGCGATTGTGGTGATCGAAAACGTGCAACGCCACCTGCACATGGAGCACTCCGATCCCCACGAGGCCACCTCGCGCGCCATGGGCGAGGTGACGAGCGCTGTGATTGCCACGTCGCTGGTGTTGATTGCGGTGTTTGTGCCGGTATCGTTTTTTCCCGGTACTACCGGCATTCTCTACCGGCAGTTTTCGCTAACCATTGCGTTCGCGATCGCCATTTCGGCGTTCAACGCGCTCACGCTTTCTCCGGCGCTTTCCGCGCTCTTTTTGCGCGGCGAAGAGGCGCGGCCGCATCAGTTGGATTTTCTGCATATCGATTTTGTGTCGCGCGTTTTTGCTGCCTGTATTCACAGCGCCGACCGCTCGGTCACATGGCTGGGGAACACCTATGCGCGAGTCATTCATGTGGCGCTCCAACTTCGTTACCTGCTGCTGGTGGTGTTCGTGGCTGGAATGGGCGCGACGGTGTGGGTCTACCAGTCGGTGCCGACGGGATTCATTCCGCAGGAGGACCAGGGCTATTTCATGGTGATTGTGCAGGCGCCTCCGGGCTCCTCGCTCTCCTATACGACGGCGCTCGCCGAACAGGCGGAGGGCATCATTGCGCAGAATCCCGACGTGGGGGGATTGTTCTCGATTGCCGGTTTCAGTTTTGCGGGCAGCTCTCCGAATGCGGGCATGATGTTCGTGAATACGAGCGCGCTGCCCGGGGATCACCGCAAGAGACATTCGACGGCGGAGATCCTGGCGGATGTGGCGCCGAAGCTGCAAAGGCTGATGCTGTTTCCCAATGGCGGGCTGGTGGAGGCCTTCGAGCCGCCGGCGGTGCAGGGCGTGGGCAGCTTTGGCGGATTTCAATTTATGCTGCAGGACCAGGGCGGCAACACACTGAGCGATCTTGACCGCGTGGCGCACCAGATTGCGAACACCGGTCCCGCTACACACAAGGAACTGACCGGCCTGTTCACGACATTTTCCGCCAACGATCCGCAGGAACTGGTGACAATCGACCGCGAGAAGGCGAAGGCGATGGGAGTTTCGCTCTCGCAGATTTCGACCACGCTCAATGTCTTTATGGGCTCGGAGTACATCAACGATTTCGATTACAACAACCGTACATATCGCGTGTTTGTGCAGGCCGACCAGCCGTTCCGCATGAACGCGAGCGACTTGCACAGCTATTACGTGCGCTCCGATGCGGGCCAGATGGTGCCGCTCGATAATCTTGTGACCGTCGCGGAGAGCGCGGGGCCGCCTGTGATTACGCGCTACAACCTCTTCCGCGCGGTGGAGATCGACGGCTCGGCTGCGCCCGGCTACAGCTCCGGCCAGGCGCTGGACGGTATGCAAAAGCTGGCCGCAGCGAACATGATGCAGGGCATGAACTTCGAGTGGACCGGCCTGACGCTCGACGAGCTGGAATCGAGCGGCAAGGCGCTTTTGATCTTCGGCCTCGGAATTCTGGTGGTTTATCTGACGCTTTCGGCGCAGTACGAGAGCTTCGCGCTGCCGTTCATTATTCTGCTTGCGGTGCCGATGGCGGTCCTGGGCGCGCTGGGCCTGGTTTCACTGCGCGGATACGCGAACGACGTGTATTGCCAGATCGGACTGGTGATGCTGATCGGGCTTTCGGCGAAGAACTCGATTCTGATTGTGGAATTTGCCGAGCAGTTGCGGCGAAAGGGGCGCTCCATTGCCGATGCCGCGATTGAAGCCGGCGAATTGCGTTTGCGGCCGATTTTAATGACCTCGTTTGCGTTCATTCTCGGCGTGCTGCCGCTGGTGTTTGCTACCGGGTCGGGATCGCTGGGCCGGCGCTCGGTGGGTACGACGATTGTGGGTGGAATGCTGCTGTCAACGGTACTGAATCTAATTTTTATTCCGGTGCTGTATGTGATTTTGAGCCGGCTGCTGAAGCGCGGGGATCGGGCGCAGGCGCATAGAGAAGCGTAGGTGAGGGGAAGCCGGGACCGCTTCGGTGGTTACTGCGGGTTGATCTCCGCATTGGTGACGACACGATCGGGACTCGGAACTCTCAAGCTCCGACGTCACGGACCACCTTGCTATAGAGTGTAAGAGCAATGAACTGGAGAGTTTTCATCGCAGTTTTATGGGGTGCGCTGTTTGGTGAGCTGACCTTCGCGGCTGGTCCGCTCTCCGTCGTTTCCGATCACAGAACGATTGCCATCATTCAAATCGTGCTGACCAGTCCCATGATTCCCGGGCTAATCGTCGCTGCTACCGTGGGCTCACTCGTTCCTGCGGCTGCGATAAATTCGCTCATTAACTTTGCCCTGTGCTACTTCGTGCTTCGCTTCGTTCCGGCTTTCAAGGCCGCGCGTGAACGTAAGTGAGGTTACCGCAGGGGACTGATTGCTGTTCCGGGCAGATCACCGGCAATTCGGAAACTACTGTCTTGTAAGATTCGAACATCGCTAAAAACAACCGCAGATCCCTCGGCTGCGCTCGGGATGACAACCGCTTTCGCGGTTGTTCGTGAGGGGCCGACTTCGTGAGCGGCTGGCTATGGTGCCATTGGCTGCGGGTTGGCATCCAGTGGAATCGGTGGCCGCATCAGCCTAAGGCTTCTTGACTGGCTGTGCGGGACCCACCTGCACTGCTGTCGCGGAGTAGAGGTGGCAGTTGTCGGTGACTTCTTTGAAGCGGAAGTAGGGGTGGAGAAAGAGGGCCGCGCGGGCGTCGCCTGAGCCCTCGCCCAGGTCGGTGAGCCATACGCCGTCGGGTTCGGGATGGTTGTGGATGTGAAACCACAGGCCCTTATGCACATTCGCAAGCAGGCCTCCGCCGATCTTGAGATCCGCGACGGATTTCACGTCGATATCGATGACCTCGCCGCTCTGCTCGTCGATGGAGATTTTGCCTTGTAAGACTTGCGCCAGGCGCTGGTTCAGGTTCCTGGCGTCGAAGTGCGGATTGGGCACGATGTCGTAAAAGAGAACGCTGCGGCCGTTGACGAGCTGGCGATGGCCGTTGGCGAGCATCATGGCTTGCATAAAATCCTGGAGCTGCTGATCCTGCTCGTCGGTCTCCTTTTTGGCCTTGTCTTGATTGCTGTATTTGAGGGTTTCTTTCATCACGCGGTCGTCTTCTTTTTTCGTCTCATCCGGCGTGAGGTCCTTGCCGTTCTTCTGGAGGGTGCGCTGGATGACGATGCCGTTGACGAAAAACTGGTCCTTCACTTCCGTGGTGTTCTTTTTGGTGTTGCCGCGGCTGTCGGTTTCGAGGATGTTGCTCGTGACGCGGCACTCGTAACGCTCCTGCTCGTCGGCCAGCTTGCGCTCGTTGGCGATGGCGCGCTGAAGGAGTTCGACGGCGTTGGGCAGCGGCGCGTTGGGCGCGGGGGTTTGGGCTGCGGCCGGGCCGAGAGCGGCGAAGAGAAAGAAGATGAAACTGCGGTGCATGAGGGCGGCTCCGCGGATGAGATTAGGTAGATAGAACTACGATGGTGGGGCAAATGTTGTTCCCGTGGTTTTTGCTGCCGCTTTTAGTGTAGGACGCGAGAAAAGCCGCGCGGAGTTCTCTGCCTATGGAGGGGTTCGCTTTCTGTTCTTACGCCCCCTTCGGGGGCTTGGTTGCGGAATTTGCTCTGTTTCCCCAGGCTCGCGCCTGGGGCTACCGTCTAGCGCCCGCTCAAGCGGGCTTTCAAGCCATGGCCAGAGGTAATCGATGGGATCGACGGCGGGCTGGATACATCAATCGGCCCGACTGATTGAAAAACGTTCCTCAGGGGCTAAAGCCCCGCAATTTATGCGCCTTTTACGGCTCGGCTAAAGCCGTGCCCTTTCAAAACAGGCTTACAAGATTGTCTCTAGTCTTTCGCCGTGGTTTCTAGGCCGACACCGGCAGCGCGGGCATTGCGCCCTGGTCTTTGGCTTCGGTCACTACGGCGTCGAGGTGAGTGAGGACTTCGGCGACGGTCATGGTGTAGATTTCGCGGCGGGAGTCGTAGCCCTCTTCGATGAGCTGCTTGAGAAAACGGCCGGCGATTTGCGCGGCGAGCTGATCGCAAACACCAACTGTCGAGGTAGGCCACATAGAAAAATCGCGGCGGGAAGTAATATCCATGGATACTTTGGCGAGCGCCGTTTCCAGCTGGAAGATCTTCTGGGCGTCCGATTGCGAATCGCTTTCAGGCTCTCCCATCAGCTTGAGAGTGTTTGCGATGTGCTCCACATATTCCTTGCGAATTTTCTCGTCGGCAGCGCCGGTGCGGAAGTAATAATCGCGTTCCGGAAGACCTAAGCCACCCTGGTCAGCGGCGGCGATCTGCTTGCTGGCATCTTTGAGTTCTGCCGCTCGCCCAGTCCCAGGAAGGCATTCACATTGGTCAGTTGGAAGTGGGCAAGCAGCGGAGCCATGTCGTTCTTATCTTTCAGCGAAGCGATGCGATCGAGTTCCGGCTGAACGTCGCAGACCTTTCCGGTCGATGGCGCTGGTGTCCATGCAAGCGGCGTAGTAATCGCCTATCTTCTGCTCGTTGGCCGTCCGCTCCGAGCCGCCAGCCGCGGCCTTATCCAGGATTTCGTGCAGGATGGCCTGGTTGCGATCGAACAGGAGCGAGAAGATACCGAAGCCGGACCGGTCGCTCGGAATGGGATAGTACTTGGTGAAATTGCCACAAGCATACTGAAAGAAATTCGTGCATGGGTCTGCCGAGGTGTCGAGGAAGCGCTCGTCCAGGCCAAGCGGAGCAGTCTCATGGCTTTGCGGAGCCGCTGCTTTGTCGGTATGTTGATCACTATTGTTGGACTGCGCCGGTGAGCATGCGCAAAATGCGGCGGCAAGCGCCAGAAGTGCGAGAATCGTGGAAGGGAGCGATAAGTTTTTCATGTTCCGGGTGCACTCTTTTGTCAGTACATTTTACAAGCTGCAGGGAAGACCATTCAGCGGAGATTCCCGCCGAAAGACTATCACGATTACTCGTAGCGCAGGGCTTCGATCGGGTCGAGGCGCGCGGCTTTGATCGCGGGCAGCATGCCGCTGACGATTCCGACGAAACTTAAGATCAGGGTCGACCAGATCAGCGTGGCGGAATCGATGTAGAGGTGAATATCGCCTTCGCTGGCGTTGTCTTCAAAGGCGCTCCAAAGGGTCAGCGATCCGACGGACCACGATACGAGATAGGCGAGGGCCACGCCCAACAGCCCACCCAAGGCGGTGATCACCAGGGCTTCCGCGAGAAATTGAAACAGGATGTGCCAGCGATGCGCGCCGAGAGCCTTCTCGATACCGATTTCGCGCGTGCGCTGGGTTACTGAAACCAGCATGATGTTCATCAGTCCGACGCCTCCGATTCCCAGCGTGAGCAGCCCGATGAAGCCGAGCAGGAGCTTGATGCCGGTCGAGATCACAGCAATACGAAACGGTTGAAGTAGGTGACATAACAC
>CAVXOO010000236.1:0-5151 GCA_963762945.1 uncultured Acidobacteriaceae bacterium
CTCTGGTCCTCAAGGCTCTGCGCCACCTGGGCGCGGAACCCGAAGTTACCGACGGCGACCTCGCGCTGGTGGAATCAGCCGAGCGCATTGTGTTGCCCGGTGTAGGCCACTTCGCTGCGACGAAGCGGCTGGACTCGACGGGCCTGACGCCCGCAATTCGCGAGGCAATCGCGCGCGGCGTGCCCTTTCTAGGCATCTGCGTTGGCATGCAGTGGCTCTATGCAGGATCGAGCGAAGCGCCGCAGCAGCCCGGGCTTGGACGCTTCAGCGAGTCGTGCACGCACTTTGCCCAGAGCACGGAAAAAGTTCCGCATGTGGGCTGGAACTCGCTTGAAGTACGAAAGGGCTCGCGGCTTCTCGCAGACATTGAGCCCGGTGAGTACGTCTACTTCACCCATTTCCAGGCTTACTTCTGCCGCGTCGATGTTTATTCGCAATGGGGCGACTATCTCTTTTCCGGGCCGGCGCAACGCTTTGTCCAGCCGCGTGTTCCAGGGACCCAGTCAGCGCGCCTGCGCCAGCCGGCGATGAACATGAGACTGCAAAATGTCTCGCTCACCACTATGCGCAGGCTTGGCTACTTCGACCTTGCCGCGCAGATTGCCAAGGAGGCGCCCGCGCCAGACAGCAGCGTGAGCCAGACGCAGCCTGCCATCTTCGTGCAATTCGCATCGCCTGTCAATCCTGCCGATGTGAGCCTGGCGATGGATGATATCGACATCACTTCGCTGGCCCAGGTGAGCGAGACGCAGGCTGCTTACACGCCGCAGTTGCCGCTCGCCAATGGCGAGCACGATGTGAGCCTCACGGTGGGTAGCCAGGCGTCGGGTTGGAAATTCACGGTTGCGGCGCCCACTGCTGCTCCTGCACCGTCGGGTACGACCCCGTTTCAACCGGCAACAGATGCGGAAGCTGCGCCTCCGCTCACTACGTCGTCTGCGCTTGGAGGTGCTCTCACGCGCATTCCGCCAGCGGCAAAGACTGCAACGCCGAAGAAGCAGTTTGGCGGCGAAATCGATATGCAAGCCAGCTCGACGACGCAGTGGGCCTCGGGCTCCAATCCGCCGGACTCGAATGCCTTCACGCTCGCCGACCGCATGATCTTGACCGGCAACCCGTGGCAACCCGCGGTGAACGGTAGCGGGCTGCTTGATTCAGTTCTGAATCCTGCGGTGCAACGCACTAGCCAGGGCCGCGTGAACGACTACATTGCGCAGATCCAGCGGAAGGACGGACACTGGGGCGCGAGCCTGCGCTTCGGCATCGTATCGCCGGCGTTGTATACCGATGCGCAATTCGTCACTGCGGCGACCCCTCGACAGGGAGTGGAAGCCATGGTTACCACGCCTGCGGCCAAACTGGGCTTCTACACCAACACCAATGACGAAGCACTCGGCGGCGGGGCGGGCATCACCTTCCATCAGCGCTTAATGGGGGCCAGCTTTCAGGCGCCCTCGCCGCAATGGGCGGAGTTCCGCCTGATGTGGCTGGGCGCGCGCGACATCGGCTCGCCGACGGTTGTGGAATACGACTCGCTGGGCAATCCCATCGTGGTTCCCAATCCCCTGGCACAAAAATCGCGCGGCGATGTTTACGGCGGCCTGCTCAACCTGCATCTCGGCAAGAAATGGCAGTGGCAATCGGAGTATGCATGGAGCTACGACAACGCCAATCTCTCCGATCCCGCATCGACAACGCTTTTTGGCCGCGCATGGCGCAGCGGAATCTCGGGGACTGCAAGCAAGGCCGCTCTCAGCGCGGATTTTCGCGAAGTGAGCCCCAATTTTGGCAACCCTGCCGATCCCAGCCTTACTCAGGCCAGCAACCCTAATCTGCGCGGCCTGGATGCATCGGCGAGCTTGCCCACAAAGAAGGCAGGATCCTTCGCGCTTACCTACAGCTTTTTGCAGAACAACGTGCAGTCGTCCGCCGCCGTGGAGCTTAACCTGAATACGCTGACCGAAACCTGGTCGAAACCGTTCGGCCCCAAAACCAATCTGAGCGTGGGCTCGAGCCAGTCGCTGACGGAGACGGGAACGGTTCCGGCATCGCTCGAAGGCCAGCCGCCGTCGCAGAACGGAAGCGCCGATCAACGCGACGTCTCCGGGAACATTACGCTCACCCGCCAGGTGGGCATGGTGTCGTTCACGGCTGGAGGCACGCGCGACTGGCTCAGGAACAACCTCCAGCCCAGCGCGGGCGCCATCACTTCATCCGTTTCGCTGGGCGCGAATCTTGTGACGCAGAGCTTCTTCCAGTGCAACGCACAGGTCAATGTGAGCTGGGTTGCGGCCGACCCTGTCGTCATCGGCGGTACTCGCAACATCAGCGTCTCTGTGCAGCCGGCGCTGGTGTGGAAACATCCCGGCCTGCAACTTTCACCTCTCGTAAGCGTGTCGCAGGCGCAGACCCAGCTGGCCAGCGGGACATTCACCGCCAACACGCTCACCGGGCAGTACGGCGGACGCCTGGCGTGGACCATGCCGGGATGGCTCAAATTCAGCACACTCTCGGCGCAGGGCACTTATAACCAGAGCCGCGACGATGTGAACCACACCAATATGCCGACAACTCAACTGGTCGCCATCTGGACCGCTGCGCTGGGGCACAAGAAGGCGTTTTGAAAACAGAGAATCGGGTGTAGCGAATAGAAAGCAGGAGGAGGATCGAATGAACGCCAGGAGAAATTCGCGGCTCATTACGGGCCTGGTTTCTGTGTGCCTCCTGTTGGCTCTTTGCCCATCGGGTGCCGCGCAGAACCAACCTGTGCTCCTGTCGTACAGCCCCACGCGGGGAACGCAGGGGACTACGGTCACACTCACTTTTACGGGCGCCAATTTCTCGGCGCGTTCGCTCAAGGTGCTCTTCACCCCGTCCCAGGGACTCACCGTCGCGAGCATCGCCGCCGTCTCAGGCAAGCAGATTGTCGCCCAGGTGCAGATCGCTTCCACTGCTACTGTCGGCAGTTACCGGGTTGACCTTGAGGATGCCGATCACGACATGATTGCGGCTATTCCCTTCAACGTGGTCGCCGCGCCGGCCCCTCCGCCACCGCCGGCTTGTCCACCTGGAATGACGAATGGCGCGTGCGGTGCGCCTGCTGCGCCAGTGATCAAAGAAATGTCGCCGCTTTCGGGCAAGCAGGGGACCACGGTTTTGCTCAGGTTCGATGGCGCTAACTTTGTTGCCAATGAGAGCTTGCAACTCACGCCCCCAACCGGTCTCAGCGTGGGCCAAGCCACGCTTGTGAACGCAAACCAGGTGCAAGCGCAGATCACGATTGCCGCCAATGCGCCTTTGGGGCCGCGCGCCGTAGCTCTCGTGAACGGCAAACTTCGCGCTCAAGCGCCCAATACCTTCACAGTCACGCCCGGCTACGCCATTGTCTCTGAATCGCCCATGCAGATCCTGCGTCTGGTGCCCAGCCAGATCACGGCAGGCAGCCAGAACGTCGACATTGCGATTGAAGGAACCAACTTGCAGCCGGGGACGTTGGTCACATTCAGTGCCGGCGCGGGTATTCCTGCCGGGGTCACGGCGATGGGGCCTGCGCGCTACGTCAACAGCTCCGAAATTCACGTGCTGGTGAGCGCCCTGGCCATCGCGCTTCCCGGCGGGCGCGACATCACTTTGCAAACGCCGCAAGGACTGAAAGTCACGGCCCCGCGCATGCTCAATGTCGTCGCGCCCACGGTGACCGCCGGCCCTCCGCCGTCGCTCAAGATTGCGCCGATCAATCTGCAGAACTTTCCCATGGGCAAGATCGATCTCGACGATCCGCAATGGGGCGATCGGTGGCAAGGCGAAATCGAGGAGCATTATGGGATTCCGGAGTTTGACGACGATCTGCGTTTCCAGTGGCACGAACAGAATCCCGGCCTTGCCGACTACTTTGTACTGAACATCTACGCCAAGGACGGCACCACTCTGCTTGGCTCGAAGCGCCTCAACGGCGTAGAGATGCCGTGGTTCGGCGGCACGCTGAAAATGATTCCCAATTACTTCCGGCCCGACACGGCTTTTATCGCGCAGGTGCTGGAATACGTTCCGCCACCTAAGCTCAAGATGCAGCCCCCGCGGGACAGCACGCCGACGGTCACATACATCAACGGCGTCAAACTCTTTGCGCCGCCAGTGCCGTCCAGCTCCAGCCCGCAGCTTGCCGAGGGCGACATGCAATGGGAGGTGGTGGGCTATCACACGTACAACTCCAATGGCGTGGCTCCGCAGGCGGCCAATCCTCCGGCGAAGTCAGGCGTCCCGCAATCGGTTACACAAAACAGCGTCGCTTTAGCGCAGAACACGGCGGTTGCGCAGAGCAGCCAGCCGCAAACTACGGACGTTGAAGTGGAAGTCTCGGATCGCTGGCCGCTCAACCACCCAAGCGCGCCCACAGGCATGTCCTGTCCCGCGGGAGGGTTCGGCGGCGGCCTGAACGCAACGGATATCGACATCACCGGCAGCGATCCCAATAACTACGCGGGGGATCGATTCGCGCTGAGCGGAAGCTTCGATCTCACCAACTCGCCCTACGCAGCCCACCCCAACCTAATCGATAAGCCGTGCAACAATTGCCTCATCGGCCAGGTTGACGGGATCGCCTTCGACAATCTTTTCGTCGATTGGGGAGACGGAACCATCCAGAAGATCACCGGGGCGCCCACAGACCCGAACATGACCAATTGGAGCCGCAGCGAAGCAGTGACGCTGCCCGCGCCCAACTCGCCATCGTCGGCCGCGCTCAGAGCCGAGGGAGTCTATTTCCATGCCTATGAGAATGCCGGCAGCTACAAGGTCCGCGTCTTTCAGCTCTCTGAGGCGGATGCGCAGCACCTGAATCCCTCGGCGCTCGCAGCCAGCGTTGACGGGCCCGGGGGATCGCCATTCCTGCAGGTTGCGACTCTCGGCAAACTCGTCGCGCCGGGCAACGACGCATCTTCGCCGAACTCCGTGGGCAACGCGTTCCAAAGTGTGTTGACCGAGGGAGCGATGCCTGTCAGCTTGAAATCTGGCAGCGCCCCGGCATCTTCGAGCGGCAGTGCGCCTGCAGGCCCCGATCTTTCTGCGATCGCTTCGCGCGCCTACATGATCTATTGCGACAAGAAGACGCCGACGGTGATGGAAGATCACGCCGCGGATGGACCGCTGCAT
>CAVXOO010000237.1:0-3259 GCA_963762945.1 uncultured Acidobacteriaceae bacterium
CGGATTGAAGCCACCATCGTATTTAGCTCTGCTTGCGTGAGTACCCGGCCGTGGCCACGAATCCCTGAAATCGTCATCGCGAAGTGCCGGTCGGCTGCGTCGAACACGTCGATTTGCGCGTCGTAGGGCATAGCGTCGGGGTTTCCGCACTGGAAGCCGTGAAACTGCCCGAAGGAAATGGCATAAACCGGAACTGCGTGATCGTGAGGTAGCAGGCACTTGACGAAATACGACACCTTTTCGCCGAGCAAGAGCTGAGCTCTCATGTTTTGCGTGGAGCGGAAGCGCCACCATTTCACCTGGTCGGGCGTCGTCAACATCGCTGCCTGCATCAATTTGAATTTTGAATGGGCCAGCTCTTGCCCGAGCAGTCTCTCTGTGCGCTTGTTGCTCTCGATGACCGCCGGAAGTGCGTCAAATCCCGGCATTGGCGACATGTCTCTTACGAGCAAGCCTCCTCCCTCGTGGAAGGACACGAATGTTATATGTTGAGTCTCGCGAGTTTTGTCGATAGCTTTGTTCGGCAACTGAAACTCGAAACCGAAAGCGTCGATGCTCTTTGGAGAGAGCGGCGCCATGGTCTGATTCGCAAGGCTAGCTGGCACCATATTGATCTGAGGTTCAACGCCGGCGAGCGCTTGCGCCACCTGCCACGGCTGAATCAGATAAAAGACACCGTAAACGATCGCGTCGAGAACTAACAACACGACGACGATTTTGGTGACGAGAATCGCGGCTCGGCGCATTACGCGCCCGGCCGGCCGCCAGCGCACTTGCCACCATTTGAGCTCTTGATTTTCCACGTGCGGATGATAGCAGTATTGCCGGCGCGGACGGAGGATCGCGCCCCTACGGGGCTGCGGTTGTTATTTGCTCTCTACCCAGGACTGCGTTCGCTTGCGCGAACTTGTCCTGGGCTATTTTCCTTGCCTCCCTCCGGGAGGCAGATTTCGGTGAGCTGGAGGCCTGGCATTCCTGCGAACCGCAGTTTTGGAATTCCCGTGAAATACACAGCTGAGACCCTGCCGAGACGCAACCTTGATTTCCGGTTAAGCACGACCGGCTGGCGCGGGGCGCATTCGGTGTGATATTTTTTTCTTGAACATCCCAACTTCTGGTACGAAGAGCGCCAGGAGAACGGTTGTGGTTTGCCGGTTTTCGCGTTTATCACAAGCGGGTTTCTTTTCAGCGGTTTACAATGCGGGACGCGGCATAGATTTTTCGTATATTTTTGCTTTGCTCGTGTGCTCTGGGCGGCCCGTGTGCGCTATAGTGAAATTTCGGGCTTCCCTGCCTCGTAGTAGAGCTTTATCGAAGAGCGGTTCTTGTACACCACCCATGTGACCGCCGGCACACGCGGCGCATGCAAAACGAAAGTCAAACCGGGATTCGTTCATGGCACAAATCTTCGATCGCAGCTCCAATGCACTGGCTCGCATGGGTTTGGTGTTGACGGGGTTGATCGCGATTGCTTTGGGAATTACGCTCGACCAACTGCAGCGCTCGCCTTGGGTGACGCGGCAGGGGCAGCGCGCGGAGCAGCCGGTTCCCTTTAGCCACAAGCATCATGTGCAGGGCCTGGGCTTGCAGTGCCAGTACTGCCACACGACGGTGGAGAAATCGAGCTACGCGGGGATTCCGCCGACGCGCACGTGCATGAACTGCCACGCGCAGATCTGGACGAATGCTCAATTATTGGAGCCGGTGCGCGAGAGCTGGGCGACTGGCCAGTCGATTCCGTGGATCAAGGTTCACGACCTGCCGGATTTTGTTTACTTCAGCCACGAAATTCATGTGAACAAGGGCATCGGTTGCGAAAGCTGCCACGGGCGCGTGGACCAGATGCCGCTGATGTATGCGCAGAACACGCTGCAGATGGAGTGGTGTTTGGATTGCCATCGTGATCCGGCGAAGAATTTGCGGCCCACGAGCGAGATTTACAACATGGCGTGGGAGGGTCCGACGGAGGACCGGCCGGTATGGTGCGCGGCTGACGGCGGAAAATCGGGAGTGCCGACGGCGGAAAGCGTGAGCTGCACGGCGAAGAATCCGAGTGGGACTGGTTCCGAGATGGCTTCGCTTGAGTTGCCTGCCGCGGGGGCGAAGGGCTTGTCGGGCGACGTGGCCGCGGCGTTGCCTCCTGCGGCTCCGGCCTACCAGAAATTCACCGGCCAGGAAGATATGGGCAAATTTTTGGAGGTTCACTACAAGATTCGCACCCCGAAGGATTTGACCAGCTGCGAGGTGTGCCACCGATGAGCAGCGAGATGAAAGAAAAAATGACGCTTGACCAGGTTCGCGCGGAGTTGAAGGGCGCGAAGGGCAAAAAGTATTGGCGGTCGCTCGATGAGCTTGCCGGCACGCCCGAATTTCAAGCGGCGGTGGAGCGCGAGTTTCCTGCGGCGGCGCAGGAGTGGGTCGATCCGGTTTCGCGGCGCGGCTTTATGAAATTGATGGGCGCATCGATGGCGCTGGCTGGGTTGGCGGGTTGCACCAAGCAGCCTGACGAGCCGATTTATCCCTATATCAAGGCGCCGGAAGATTTGGTTCTCGGAAAGCCGATGTACTTTGCTACGGCGCATCCATTTGCGACCGGTGCGGTGCCGCTCTTGGTGAAGAGCGACGAGTTCCGGCCCATTAAGATCGACGTCATCCGATACCTCCTGCGCCGCCGCCGCTTCGACCGGGAATTGGCCAATGACCTGGACTTCCATCGCGAGATGGCGGAACGCACGGGCGTGCCTTTGGGCAACCCGCTGCGGCTTCGCGAGCAAGCCCGCGACGCCTGGGCTGGAGCTGGTAATTCCATCGCTTCGCGCAGGATCTGCGCTACGCGGTGCGCATGCTGCGCAAGTCCCCCGGCTTCACGTTGATCGCGGTCCTGATGCTGGCTATCGGCATCGGCGTCAATGTCGCGGTCTTCGGCTTCTTCGACCTGATGGTCTTGCGCCCGCTCAATGTCCGCGACCCCGCCACGCTGCTGCGATTCCATCGGCGCTCCCCGCTGAATTACGCGTTCGCGCTGCCCTATCCCGAGATGGCATTCTTCCTGGTGGACACTCCCGAACCCTCTGGGCCGTGCTGGCGCTGAACACCACAAGAGTCGCGGTCGAGGGCGAAGACAAACAAATCGACGCTAACTTCGTTACCGCGAATTTCTTCAGCGATCTGGGCGCTACGCCGCGGCTCGGAAGGCTGCTCGACCCGGCCCGGGACGACACTCCCGGCGCAGCCCCGGTCGTCGTCCTGGATCGGGGAT
>CAVXOO010000238.1:0-3432 GCA_963762945.1 uncultured Acidobacteriaceae bacterium
CACAGCATCATCGGCTCCGATCCCACGAGCGTGCGGGCCGCGGCCGATCGGGCAGTGCAGGCGCTGGGATGGAAGCTGCCGTATTTTTGCGACGCCGACCACATTACCGCCGAAACGGTGGAGCGTTTTCTTGGGCCCTGCGATTTTTTTACCTTCGACGTGGCCGAATTCATCGGCCAGCCCGCAAAGGCTGAGGAGATTGAGAGCTTTGTGAAGCGGCATCCGGAGCTGAATGGCAGCATCGAGCTTCCCGGAGCCGACCAGGCCTTCGAGATTACGCCAGCTCGATTGCGGCAAACGGCCGAGAAGTTTCTGGCCGCGGCGAAGAAGGCTGGCGAGGTTTATCGCATCGTGCTCGGCGCGAAGGGCGCAGGCAACTTTATTCCCGAAGTTTCCATGGACGAGACCGACCGCGCGCAGACACCCGTGGAACTGCTGATCATTCTCGCCGCGATTGCCGACGAGGGCATTCCCGTTGAGACCATTGCGCCCAAGTTCAGCGGACGTTTCAACAAGGGCGTGGACTACGTTGGCGACGTGGCGCAGTTTGAGCGCGAGATGGCGCTGGACGTGGCGGCCATCGCCTATGCGGTGAAGCAATACGGGCTGCCGGAGAATCTGAAGCTAAGCGTGCACTCGGGCAGCGATAAGTTCTCGATTTATCCGGCGATCCACTCGACCATGAAGCGTTTCAACGTTGGCGTACACCTGAAGACCGCGGGCACGACGTGGCTGGAAGAGTTGATCGGCCTGGCGGAAGCAGGCGGCGAGGGGCTGGCGCTGGCCAAGGAAGTTTATGGCGAAGCGCTCAAGCATATGGAAGAGCTATGCGCGCCTTACGCAACCGTGATCGACATCGATCCCAAAAAGCTGCCTTCGGCCGAAGCGGTGCGTGGCTGGACATCGGACCAGTACACTGCGGCGCTGCGGCACGTGGAAGCCGATCCCGCCTACAATCCGAGCCTGCGGCAACTGCTGCACGTGGGCTTCAAGGTGGCCGCGAAGATGGGACCCCGCTATCTGAAGCTGCTCGAGGCCAACGAGCCGGTGATCGCGAAAAATGTGACGGAGAATCTGTTCGATCGGCACATTGCGCCGGTGTTTCTGGGCCGCTAGAAACAGCCCCTAGCTTCTGGCCTCTAGCTTCTTTGTCGATGAGCTAAGCGACGTGCGTTTTGTAGCCTGAGTGTTGAAGCATTGTGTCCAACGCCCGGAGCGCGAACAATTTCTCCTTGGAGATCGGATGAAACCTCAAGTGTTCAGCCTTGAAGGCAAAGTTGCGGTTGTAACCGGAGGCACGTCGGGCATCGGCCTGGCGCTGAGCCTTGGCCTGGCCGACGCGGGCGCGGACGTGATTGCCACGGCGCGGCGCAAGCAACAGGTCGATGCAACGGCGAGCGAGGTCGAAGCGCGGGGACGGAAGACGATCCGCGTGGCATCGGATGTGGGCGACCGCGCGTCGCTCGATAATCTGCTTGCGGCCACGCTTGAGGCATTCGGCAAAGTTGACATTTTGGTGAATTGCGCCGGCATGATCAAGCGCACGCCAACGATCGACCTGGACGAGGCCGAGTGGGATAACATTTTGAATGTCAATCTGACGGGCACTCTGCGCGCCTGCCAGGTCTTTGGCCGACCCATGCTGGAGCGCGGCTACGGGCGCATCGTCAACATCGCATCCCTTAACAGCTTTGTCGCGTTGAGTGAGGTGGCGGCCTACGCGGCGAGCAAAGCCGGCGTGGCGTCGCTCACGCGCTCGCTGGCCGTGGAGTGGTCAAAGCGTGGCGTGACGGTGAATGCGGTGGCGCCGGGGGTCTTCCGCACCGATTTGAACGCGGAACTGCTGGACTCGACACCGCGCGGGCAGGAACTGCTGATGCGCACGCCCATGGCGCGATTCGGCGAGACGGAGGAGCTGGTGGGCGCGGTGGTGTATCTGGCCTCAGACAGCGCTTCGTTTGTGACCGGGCAGATTCTGGCGGTCGATGGAGGATTCCTGGCCAGCGGGGTGAACCAGTAATGCAGGGACCAAGGGAACGAGGGAACAAGCGGGGCCGAGTTCAACGAACTCGGCCCTTTTGCGTTACTTGATTGTCACGTTGGCGCCGGTCATCTTGAGGATTGCGTCGCCCTGCTCGACCGTGACTTTCACGTTCTGGCCGGTGACGTTGGCGTAGCCGATAGAAAGTCCTCTTTTCCCGCTCAGAGTGACATTGCGCAATAGGACATCGCTCACCGGCGATTCCGGCAAGCCCACGATGGCCCCGGCCATTTCGCCGCCGGTGGCGGTGACGTTCTCGATGACGATGTTGTGGAAGTGAGGCGTGAGGCGCGTGATGGGAGCGGACTCCACGGCTCCCTCGGGCGGCAGAATCTTGGGATAGTACTCGCTGATCACGATGGGATTCTTCACGTTTACCATGTCGATGCCCCAAAAATGGAGATAGCTTACGTCGTTGCCACGGTCGCGATTGGCCTTGACGCGGATGCCATTGTCGGTACCCTCGAAATGAATGTGCTCGGCGACGATGTTGTGCGCGCCGCCGGAGATTTCGCTGCCGATCGAGAGCCCATGCCCATGCTTGAAGGTGCAGTCGGCGATGCTGATATTGCGCGCCGGCTCATCGCCGCCCGGAGAGTTGATGGCGCCGGACTTGATGGCGATGTTATCGTCGCCCACGTCGGCGTAGAGATGATCGATGCGCACGTTGGAGGAGGAGAAGGGATCGACGGCATCGGTGTTCGGCGAGTGCTGCGGCGCCAGGATGCGCACGTGGCTGATCACCACGTCGTCCGAGTAATACGGAACAAGCTGCCACATGGGCGAGTTCTGAATGGTGACACCCAGGACGCGCACGTGATTGCAGTGGTCGAAGACGACCAGGCGCGGACGGGGATGGGGATTGCCCATCACGCCCGCATCGTGGACGGTTCGCGCCTCCTGCCACCAGCTTTCGCCGTTACCGTCGATGGTTCCCTCGCCGGTAATGGCCACGTTCTCGGCATTGGCGGCGCTGACCAGCGATTGCAATCCCGGCATACGAAACTCCGTCTTGGCCGGGTAGTCGGCATGATCGGGCGAGCCGAATAGCGTTGCGCCCTTATCGAGCTGAAACGTAATGTTGCTCTTGAGCACGATGGGCGCGCTCAGGTATGTGCCCGCGGTGAGACGAACGATGCCGCCGCCTTTGGCTGAGCAGGCGTCGATGGCGGCCTGGATGGCGGCGGTGTCTTTGGCGACTCCGTCGCCCTTGGCGCCGAAGTCGCGGGGATTGCAGGTTGTGGCCGCGCGAAGCGCGCCGCATGCGGCCAACGCGAGCGCCAGCGTGCACAGAAGCGCCGGTAATTTGCGGGATTTTCTGAATGGAATCACGGAATTGCCCCTTGAGAAGCTCGATTGCTTGCGAAGATCATCATACGCCGTTGGGCTCA
>CAVXOO010000239.1:0-5937 GCA_963762945.1 uncultured Acidobacteriaceae bacterium
TTGTCGATCGCCGATGTCAGCAGCTTGTGCACTACAGGAGCAATGCCTTCTTGGTGAAGGCAGCCGTATCCAGCGCCTCCTGCACACCACGCCCCTTGATCAGTTCCAGCACCAGCCGCGCCTTCTGTGGCGACACGCGCTGAAACTTCGCCTCGGCCCGGTATTCCTTTGTTTGAACCGCCATACTCATGCCTCCTGAAAACCAGCTATTAGCTTCTAGCTACTAGCCTCTAGCTCGCTTCGTACCAGGGGTCGCTCGCGCTCGCCAGCCTGGCAAATCCCTTTCAGCTCGACCGCTTGTTCTCCCCCGGTTCAGCCAGGGGCTAGAAGCTAACGGCTAGAAGCTGTCTCCTCACGCCGGCTTGGCCGCGGCTTCCGGCGCCGCAGCCTTCGATCCGCCGGTGTGTCCCTTGAAGGTGCGCGTAGGCGCAAACTCACCCAGCTTGTGACCCACCATGTTTTCGGTCACGTACACGGGAACAAACTTCTTGCCGTTGTGCACCGCGATGGTGTGGCCGACGAACTCGGGAAAGATCGTCGAGCGCCGCGACCAGCTCTTCACAACCTTCTTGTCGTTAACCGCCGCCATCGTCGAGCGCGGCGCGCGCACAATCTCCTCCGTCGTCGCATCGCAGATCGCGACCCACGCGCGCTACGGCGGTGTGGTTCCGGAGCTGGCCAGCCGCGAGCATCTCCGCGCCATTGTTCCCGTAGTCCGCGCCGCGCTCGCCGAGGCCCACATCGCCCTCGCCGACCTCGACGCCATCGCCGTCACCTCCGGCCCAGGCCTTGCCGGAGCGCTTCTCGTCGGCATCACCTACGCCAAGGCCCTCGCCTTCGCAAACAGTATTCCGCTCATCGCCGTCAACCATCTCGAAGGCCACATCCACGCCGTCCTCTTGAACGAGCGCGAAAACGAAAACGCGGCGCCAGCAAAAGAACTGTGTGCCCCACGTCTCGATTTTGAGACCTGGGATTCCGCAAAGCCCCGGGTGCCCCCGGCCCGGGGTCCCCGCGGACAGGTCTTCGTCCGTGGGGTGGAGATCTCGCCTCTGAGACCGGGGATCGAAGCAACTCCGCATTCCGCCCTCGCCCTCGTAGTCTCCGGCGGTCACACCCATCTCTATCTCGCCCGCCCCATCGACTCGACGTGGAGCTACACGCTCGTCGGCCGCACCGTCGACGATGCCGCCGGCGAAGCCTTCGACAAGGTCGCAAAACTCCTCGGCCTCGGCTACCCCGGCGGCCCATGGATCGACGCGCTCGCCAAATTCGGTAATCCCCGCGCCGTGCCCTTCTCCTTCGCGCAAATCAAACCAAAGGCCCACCTGGCCGGCAAGCCCCCGCGCACCAAAGCGGCCACCACCGCGCCCATCGCGCACCTCGATCCGCATTTCCTCTTTTCTTTTTCGGGAATCAAGACTGCTGTCCTGCGTTACGTCGAACTCAACCAGATGCGCGCCGAATCGAGAGCCCGCGTCAGCCGCGTGCTTGAGCAATTCCGCCCTCCGCAAACTCGAGAAGAAGCGCTCGCCCTCTGCCCGCAGCCCACCCTCGACCTCATCGCGAGCTTTCAGCACGCCGTCGTTGGCGACCTCATGAAGAAGACCTTCGCCGCCGCCGAGTCGCTCGGCGCGCGTCGCGTTCTCGTCACCGGAGGCGTAGCCGCCAACCGCGAACTCCGCGAGCGCTTCTCGCAGGAAGCCGCATCGCGCGGCATGCGCATTCTCTTTCCCACCCTCGCCCTCTCCACAGACAACGCCGCCATGATCGCCGCCGCCGCCTGGCCGCGCTTCCTCAAACAACACTTCGCCCCGCCCGACCTCAGTGCCGACCCCTCGCTCACGCTGAGCTGAACGGACTGGCATTCGTCAGCGTTCGACGAATCCTGGCGGAACGGTTTTGTATCAGGGCACGGCTTCACAGCTTGGTAAAAAAGCGGTTTTTCGTCCGTCGGAGGGAGCGGGAGGCTTTAGCCTCCCGAATAAGCCGCGTCGGTTCAGCGTGGCTTTAGCCACGGGCCTTTCTTTCAGGCATCCATGCTGACTTTTTCACCAAGCTGTGAAGCCGTGCCGCCAAGACGCAAAAACCGCCGGGTTTTAACCCCTGTTCGATCTTTGCTGTCCCGCAGATTTTCGCTCTTCGCCTCACCAAACACGGCCTAGACCAGCTAGTCGGCGGAATCGCGATTGCGGATCAGAATTCTCCAGCATCTGGCAACTCCAATGCGATCCTAAGCGTCCAACAGTCTAGAAATCGCTTCCATAGTCGAGCACAATCGGTAACGGCCCGGATTTGCGAGGCTCTGCGCGCCGCGCGCAAACGCGGTCAAAAGTGACCTGCGCCGCAATCTCGCCAGCAGCACGCTATGGATCGGGCCAGTAAGTATTGACGATCGGGTGCCCCATCCATTCCGCGTCTTGTGCGGAATGGGTGGGATAGCACGATACGATCTGAGGGCCGGATCAACAGCTGCATGAACGGAGAGCATCGATGAACCAACGAAATGCTTGGTTATGGCAATCGGCAAGCATCGCAACAATAGCGGCTCTAATGGGACTCACCGGATGCTCCGCCATCAAAGTCGGCCTGGGCATGAGAACCCATCTCGACAAGCTGCCCGTCAAAACCATGGAGGCGAGCCTGCCCAATGGCCCCGCCATCGCCCCCGGAGAATCCTCGCCCCTGGTCGTCACCTTCACCGACGCAACCGGCAAAGTGTGGGTCACCGAGGGAAAGGGCAAAGGCAAAATCCTCTGGTCAGATATCGCGGTCACGCCCAGCGTGGTCACGGTGAACAAAAAAGGCGTGCTCAGCCTCCCGCACGATCCGCGCAAGAGCGACGGCAAAATCGGGCAGGTCGAGATCTCTGTTCCCAGTCATCCGGAGTTGCACGCGTCGCTCACCATTCCGGTGCGCTACGACTATCCATTCGTGGCCCACTTCGATGGAGCCGCCGGATCATCCGGATCGGATGGAATGAGCGGATCGGATGGCATGGCGGGATCGAGCGGCTCAACGGGGTCGTGCGATCCAAATAACAGCTCTGCCGGCGGCAATGGCGGCGATGGCACCGCTGGCACCGACGGCGGCAATGGCGGCGACGGCGGCAACGGCGGCGATGCGCCTCCCGTAAAAGTCATGATCGCGCTGCGATCCGGCGCTCAACCGCTGTTGCAGGCGGCTGTCAGCGCGCCCGGCCGAAAGGATCGGTATTTTCTGGTTGACCCGCAAGGCGGCACTCTGACCATTTCGGCCAATGGTGGCCCAGGCGGCAGCGGCGGCAGAGCCGGAAAAGGTGGCCGCGGCGGCTCCGCCGGATCGGGCGGATTCGGTTGCCCCAGCGGCTCCAGCGGCAATAGCGGATTGGATGGGCACGACGGCATGTCGGGAAGCGACGGATCCTCTGGACGCGCCGGCACGATCACAATCGTCTACGATCCCGCAGTGCAGCCGTATCTCTCGGTCATCAACGCATCCAACAAAGGCGCGCCAGCTCCGGTCTATCAGGAGGCGCCAGTTCCGCCTCTCTGGTAAGCTTCCGCATCCATGCGCTCCGGCGGCATACGCTTAGAGCATATCTATTCTTTGTGAAGAGGCACGATCCTGCAGGTTCCGAGCCCATGCCCCGGAGGGGCAATCGATAATAGCCCAGGGTGAAGTCCGCCATTGGCGGACGAAACCCTCGGGACCCGGCCCCTAAAAAGCTCCGCGCCCCGGAGGGGCGCGGCGAAACAAAACAGCAAATTGACACCGATAGAATACTCGCCTGTTAGACCGCCGCGGCCGCAGGCAGAATCTCTTCCACGTCCACCCACTTCGTCGGATAGTTGCCCGTGTAGCACGCCGTGCAGTAGCCCACGTTTTCTTCGTCGCGCACGCACTGCAACAAACCGTCCAGCGACAAATAAGCCAGCGAGTCCGCCTCAATAAACTGGCGAATCTCCTCGACCGAATTGTTGGCCGCGATGAGTTCCTTCTTGCTGGGCGTGTCCACGCCGTAGAAACACGGCGAAATCGTGGGCGGGCAACTGATGCGCAGATGCACTTCCTTGGCGCCCGCGCCCCGCACCATGCGCACGATCTTGCGGCTCGTGGTGCCGCGAATAATCGAGTCGTCGATCAAAATCACGCGCTTGCCGGCCAGCAGATTGCGCACCGGGTTCAGTTTCAGGCGCACGCCAAAATCTCTCACGCGCTGTTCCGGTTCGATAAATGTGCGGCCCACGTAGTGGTTGCGGATCAGCCCCAGGCGGAAGGGAATTCCCGCCTCTTCGGCGTAGCCCAGCGCCGCGGTCACGCCGGAGTCGGGCACCGGAACCACCACGTCGGCAGCCACGCCCGATTCGCGCGCCAACTGCCGGCCCATCTGGTCGCGCGACTCCTGCACCCAGCGCCCGAAGATGCGCGAGTCGGGCCGCGCAAAGTAAACGTGCTCGAAGATGCAGCTCGATTGCGGAGTGCCGCTTGCGTATTGGCGGCTGGTCACGCCATCTTCCGAGACCATCACCAGCTCGCCGGGCAAAATATCGCGCACAAATTCTGCTCGCAGCAGATCGAAGGCGCAGCTTTCCGACGCGAAGACAACCACGTCGCCCCCCTCGGGATTTTTCATTCGTCCCATCGAGAGCGGGCGGAAGCCGTGCGGATCGCGCGCGGCAAAAATGCGGTCGCGCGTCATCATCACAATCGAAAACGCCCCCTCGATCTGCGAAAGCGAGTCGGCGATCGCATCGACCAGAGATCCGGCGCTCGAGTGCGCGATCAGTTGCACAATAATCTCGGAGTCCGAAGTGGTCTGGAAATAAGCCCCCGCGCGTTCCAGGCGCGCGCGCACGTTGCCCAGGTTCACCAGGTTGCCGTTGTGCGCAATGGCGATCAACCCCTTGGTCGAGTCCACGCGAATCGGTTGCGCATTCAGGAGCGCCGAATCGCCGGTCGTCGAATAACGCGTATGCCCGATGGCCATGTAACCGGGCAGCTTGGCCAGCACGTCGTCGGTAAAAATCTCCGACACCAGCCCCATGCCCTTGATGTTGGCCAAGTGGTGTCCATCGGCCGTCGCGATGCCCGCCGATTCCTGTCCGCGATGTTGCAGCGCATAAAGGCTCAGATACGCCTCGCGCGCCGCGTGAGGATGGCCGTAGATAGCCACCACGCCGCATTCTTCGTGGAGGGCGTCCGCTTCGCGGACCGTGAATCGTGAACCGTGAGCCGTGGACTGGGCGCCAAGCGATTCGGAAACATCGCTGACGCCGGGGACCCCCTGAAACAGCCGCCGGCTCATGCCAGAACCTCGTCGGTGCTGCGCGCACGGCGAGACGCGGCTTCGCCGCAAATGCTCGTGAAGTTTTTCGCGCTCATACGAGAACCTCGTCGTGAAGAGCAGCTTCCAGCGCCTGCGCCCAGAGCGTGCGAAGTTCCTCGAGCGGCGCGGAGATAAACGTCTCACCGTCCACCAGCACTTCCAGTTGCTTTCCGCCGGTGGTGCCGATGCGCGCGGAAAAGAAGTTATACTCATTGGCCATGGCGTCGATCTCCGCCAAATCCCCGGGAGCCGCGGTCACAAGCACCGTCGAAGCCGGCTCTGCAAAGAGGCCGAAGAGCGGGTGAGCCAGCAGCGAAGGATCTTGCTCGATGGTTGCGCCGATGCCTTTGGCGAATGCCGCCTGCGCCACGGCCACGGCGATGCCGCCATCGGAAATATCGCGCGCCGAACGAATCAGTCTGCGCCAACCCAGCACAGCCAGCAGATTGTGCAGGCTGGCCTCGGCATCCAGATCGAGCGCCGGCGGAGTGCCCCATGTCGCGCCCAAAACCACGTGGGCAAACTCCGAAGAACCGAATGCGGTGAGATTCTTTTTTGCTTCTGCGTCAGACGCATCCGCCTCTTCGTGCGTTTCAGGCTCGCGTTCAAGCGCGGGAAGCGGGATTTGG
>CAVXOO010000240.1:0-8795 GCA_963762945.1 uncultured Acidobacteriaceae bacterium
CCCATAGGAGAATACCGGGGCCGCTGGATTCACGATCACAGCCTCCTGCAAATCATCGGTAGTGGTGGAGATTTAGTCACCCGCTTTCTGACGGTCAGCGACAATCCGAAGAGTCCTCCATCGGATGATGACCCATTGATGCATGGCGCTGTCTTCGATTTCCCAGTGCGTTTTCCAAATGGGAAGGGCGTCAAAGATTATCCCGTGCTCGTGCATGTTTACGGTGGATATTCGGTAGAACTTCCAATTGGAAGCCTGCCCGCCCGTACAAGATGCACCGCTCAAACTTGGGCAACCTATCAAATCCAAACCACGGTCAATTGCGTTGACTATCCGGCGATTGAGATTCATCGGGGATACGTTGGCCTAGATATTTCCGTAGGGTATGTTTCACATGCCTCATTACACTGCGAAGCCAAATGGCGCTGGAGTCATTGTTCAATGCTTGATCCGGGTTTGTATTACGCAAGGGTGGAAAAGAATAGATTCATCCTCCTGACGCATGATGATGGGGGGAATCCGCAGGAGATAGGTTTTACAGCGCAGATTGCTGAGGACAGAGTACAATCACCCATAAAGTAAAACCCCGCCGGCCAAGGCGGGGCGTGAAACCGTGAGGCGGGAACCTCTCAGAGCGGATATTACCGCACGAGAGGAATTATGTCTACTTCTACTCCCATTACCAGTCAATCGGCTTCCGAATCTCATGCCCGCGCGGACACGTCAACCCATCAAATCTCACGCTGGCGCGATAGGCTGGCAGGGCTTCGCCAGGCGTGTTGCGATTCACTTGTAGCAATAGCGGCAGAAGAGATCGGCAAGACCTTTCTTCGCATCGCAGCATTGTGTCGCAAATCGTCTGCAACTTCGCGTCGGGCGCTCTCAGTTCCACTGTATCCGGGAGAAAATGCCCTGCTCTCATTTTCACAAGACTGTGCCTACCTGCGAGCATGCAGTGAGGACATACAACGCCTATCTCGTGAGCATCGTTGGGTAGGAGTGATGGATCAGAGAATAATGGTTCAAGCTCACTTTGCGGGATTGGTGTGGGCACTCCGCAACCGCTGCAATACAGAATCGCACAAGCAACTAGATTCATAGCCTGCCTCCTGCCGCAAACATGATTCCATGAACTCGGCCCATCCCGCCAAACATTTCTCTTGACATTCTAATGCCGCTTTAGCATAATGTCATTATGAATTGCTTGGACTCCCAAACCAGAGCACAAATCATTCGCTGCCTGATTGAAGGCTGCTCGATCCGCGCGACTTGCAGAATGACGGGAGCGGCCAAAAACACGGTTGCGAAGCTCTTGGCAGACATGGGTACAGCTTGCACTCAGTACCACAACAGCCACGTCCGCAATCTTCGGGTCCGCCGTCTCCAGCGCGATGAAATCTGGTCGTTCATTGGCTGCAAACGCAGGAATGCGACGGTCGAGCAGAAGTATTACGGATGGGGAGACGTTTGGACATGGATTGGGATAGACGCTGATACCAAGCTGGTCGTTTCTTACCTTGTGGGCGGGCGGGACGCGGGATGGGCAATGGAGTTTATGGAAGATTGCGCCAGCCGCATCCGTGGCCGCGTCCAGGTCACTACAGACGCGCACAAGCCTTACCTCAAGGCTGTCGAGGGAGCGTTTGGTATCGAAGTGGATTACGCGCAACTCCACAAGATTTACGGTGCGCCATCCGATGAAGAGCAGAGACGATATTCCCCGGCACAGTGCATCGGCTGCGAGATGAAAACAGTTTTAGGATTTCCCGATCCTGAGCATGTCAGCACGTCATTTGTGGAACGGCAGAATTTGACCCTCAGAATGTCATCTCGCCGCTTTACCCGGCTCACCAACGGATTCAGCAAGAAAGCAGAGAATCACGCTCACGCGGTCGCGCTCCACTACATGCAGTACAACTATTGCCGGGTACATCAGACATTGCGCGTAACGCCAGCGATGGAAGCAGGACTCACAGATCACGTCTGGTCTACGGATGAACTGATTGCGCTGCTGCCCAAGCCTACCGTGGGACCGTCCAGAATCGACCGGGAACTGTTTCGCAGAGCACTAGGCGAGACGGCCTAATCACCATTCTTCTACTGGTCCCCTTGGTTTCCTGCTCCGAATCGAGTCAAGCACCATCATTTGATCCAAGTTGGCGTCCCTGATCTTCTCGAAATGATCTTCCAGAGCGGTGTTGATTTCGCTGTTGCTGATGTCTGTGGCGGCAAGCTGGCGCATCAATTTCCAAGCATTGATTTGCAGGCTTTTGAGAAGTGAATAACTTGGGTACAAGACTGACTCTGTGATCGAATCGATCACGCCATCCCTCTTCACGAAAATCATTTCAGCTTGCCCGCCGCAGTATTCGTCGTATTCCATGGCCGCTTCGACCGCGCAAGACGCAAGCAGTGCGGCTTCTGCCAGCGTTTCCGGCCCGCCATTGGCCTTGAGATATTGCCGGACCAGGTACTTTCCAATTACCGAGCCAGTTCCGATGCACTCATAACCATCAATCGGAGTCAGAAGGGTTTCGTAGGACTCAAAGAGGGCAGTCTGTCTATGTAATCTGATCCCCAGTAGCATCCTCATGAACGGAGCCCCAGGATTTCTGTCGGGATGGTTGAAGATGTGGTCACGGTGAAACTCGGCCAGCGCAAATTGAGCGGCGTTCCGCACTGATCCCATAGTGGTATCGATGGAACTGAAATTAAGGTTTTTGACAAACTCCCAACAAGCGAGAGCTGCCGCTTTAGGGAAATTCACATCATCGCCAGACAAGACAAATGTCAGAGAGCATTGAAAATCGGCACTGGAGTAGTGGACGAGTTTTGACTCGTTAGTTTTAATGTTTGTGGTGATTTTGGTATCCGCACAAAGCAGAATGCCGTCCTCACACGAGAATCCAATGCCAATCGTCATCGGCTTAGTCCTCGACGGTTTAGTGACCCGAAACTTTCGGAGAAATGGCTTAGGCGAAATGATACCCGGTCGGCGCAGGTTTGCGTAATTCTCTGCCAAGACATCGTTTCTATTCATAGCTCTCCCCTTGTGGAAAACGAAACTGACCCACTACCTAATATTGCCCTCCAGCGGGCCTGAATTTCGAAGAATGAAGCGCCTAAAAAAGCGCATGCCGCGCGGTGAAGCGAGGCGATGAGGAGTCCGGCGGGCGCCGGACCCCTCAACCTGTGCTACTGCAAGGCGTAGATAGTTTGAAGAACCTTGGCAGCCAATGCCTGCGGGAGCGGAGCATAAGAAAGACTCGATGCTTCGCTTTCGCCGGAGTTGACGATCCAACTCAACAGGTCCTTGATGACCTTCTCCTTGCTCGCATCCGTGGGATGAACAGGAATCAGCAGGTAGGTAAAGCTGGAGATTGGATACGCGTTGGGTCCTGGGGCATCCGTGATGGAGACGCGATAGTCGGCAGGGATTTTGGCTGTCGCCGCCGCCGCGGTAACGCCCTCGATCGAGGCCTTCTCCCAGTTGCCAGCTGCGTTGCGCACGGAGCCAAAGTCGATGTGGTTCTGCAGGGCATAGATGAGCTCAATGTAGCCGATGGAGCCTGGAATCTGGCGAATCATGCCGGACACACCCTCATTGCCCTTGCCGCCCACGCCTGTAGGCCAATTGACCGAAGTGCCCGAACCCGGGCCACTCTTCCATTGAGGACTGATCTTGCTGAGGTAATCGGTCCAGATGAACGTGGTTCCGCTACCGTCGGACCGGTGAACCACGACGATCTTCTGGTCGGGCAGATGCACCCCCGGGTTGTCTTTGGCAATACGCGGATCGTTCCAATTCACGATCTGGCCCAGGAAGATTCCTGCCAGAACCTCTTGACTGAAGCGCAGATCGGTCACGCCAGGGACGTTGTAGGCGGGAACATCGGCGCCGAGCACGGTGGGGATGTGGATGAGCTTGACCTTGGAAGCGGCCAACTGGTCATCTTTCATGGGCATATCGGAGGCGCCAAAGTCGACCACGCCGCTTGTGACCTGCTGAATGCCTCCACCGGAGCCGATGGATTGATAGTTGATTTCGACGCCGGGATGCGCGGCGCTGTATTCGCTGAACCACTTGGAGTAGATGGGGTACGGGAAGGTCGCGCCCGCCGCGGTGATCTTCTGGGCATGAGCGAAGCTCAGCGCCACGACGAACAAGAAGGCTGCAAGTAACGTCTTTTTCACAATTTGCTCCCAAGCAGTTTGCCTGCCTGGAGTTATTGTCCGCGTCGAATGTTAAGGGCAGTTGAAAAAAAGCGGCGGAGTCAGCGGAGCTAGCTGACGCCGGCGCGGTTAGGAGATTTCGCGGCTACTGCGCTACGGGAACCGGGGTGAGGATGTCTTCGGTGGCAGCGGGGTCGCCTGCCGCGGGGCCATACCAAACGCTGCCGCCGTAGGTGGTGATGAAGATCTTCGATTCGTCGCGTGGATCGACGACGACTCTGTGGCCCCATTTGAAGTTGTAGCCGCGAATGAGGTTCCAGTGCGCGCCGGCATCGGTGGAGCGCCAGGCTCCGGCATCGAAGCCCGAGATATACAAGGTGTCTGGCGATTTTGGGTCGATGGTCACATCGTAAACGTGCTGCGACTCCTGAAAGATGGGCTTCCAGGTTTCGCCGGCGTCGGTCGAGAGATAAACGCCGCCGCCCACGTCAACGCCGCTGTGCTCCTGTCCCCAGGCGGCCAGGTACATGCGGCGATTGTCTCTAGGATCGATGGCAAGGCCTCGGGGTCCGTTGACATCTTTGGGAAGCGTCAGCGGGGTCCAGTGCTCTGCTCCGTTCGACGGATTTGTAAAGCTCGCCGCTTCCCACGGTCTGGCCGTATAGTCCCCCATTGCTGCGCGCAACAATGAGGTAGAGCGTGCCGTCGCTGGCACGCGTCAAGCGCCAGGCAAAAGGATTGGCGCCGGAGATGCCGTCGTTTTTCAGTTGCCAGGTCTTTCCGTTGTCGGTGGATTTGTAGACCCCGACGCCGAATGCGCAAGCATAGAGCGTGCGCCGGCCGGCGGGGCTCGCGGGGTCGAGCAGGATGTGGGTGAACGCGGTCTCTGCGATGCCGCCGCTCGTGGGCGTCCAGTGCAAACCGCCGTCGGTGGAGACGGCAACGCCGCCGCGATAACGGCTGAGGGCGTCCTTGCCGCGCCACATCTTCGGCAACGGCAGATCGTGCACACCGCTGAATGCGCCCCACATCAATCCCTTCACATCGGGATCGAAGGCCAGCCAGTATGTGGTGTTGCGCCAGGCTTCGGGAATGCCCTCGCTCGATGACTGCCAACTTTTGCCGCCGTTCCGGCTCTGGAAGAGGTCGATGTCGGTGTAGTCGATGAAGATGTGATTGAGGTCGAAGGGATCGAACTGCACGCCGTAATCTGTCGTGACGTCGAGACCGCGCGTGGTCCAGTTTCCGTCCGGCGTGCGCACCGAATTCACCTGCGCCCAGCTCTTGCCGCCATCGAGGGTGCGATAGGTTCTGAAGAGGTCGGTGGCGTAGCAGATCTCGGGATTGCCGGGGGCGACGGAAAGACTGTAAGGCGCGTCGAAGAAGATCGATGCGTACATGTCGGTGCCGGCAGCGATGGCCCGCTGCTCGATCCAGGAGGGATCGAGATTTGCGGCCGGCTGCGTGGATTCGCGGAAGACGATCGACCAGGTTTTTCCCCGGTCGGTGGTTTTGGCGATGCCGTTCGAGAGGTCACTGGGCGCGTCGCCGAGCTTGAGGCCGCGGAACCCGACGTAGGCGATCTCTCCGTTGCTGCTTGCGGCCACGGCTCCGAAATTGCCGGCTTGCTGGCCGAGATTTGGGGTAATTGCCTGCCAGGTAACTCCGGCGTCGGCGGAGACGAAGAGTTCGCCGCTCTTGTTGGTCACGTAGAGGTTTGCGGCTCCATGCCCCGAGCCGGCAGCAGCGTGTGTGATTGGAGCGCTACTGCCTGCAATTGGCTCGGCGATCTCGGATTTGCCGCGATAGACGCCGCGATTGCCGATGGCGATGCGCTCATTGCCTGTGTAGACGAGCAGCAGGATCTTCTCGGAATCAAAGCTGTGTTCGTAATAAAACGAATTTCCGCCGTCTTTGGAAACCAGCAGCGTGGATCCGTGCGTGGTCGGGTCGTAAAAAGCCAGGTGGACGAGGTTTGGGTTTTTCGCATCGAAGGCGATCTGGCTGATCGAAAGGCCGGTGACGTAGTTGCCGTCGTCGGTCCTAAGGCTGTAATCGCCGTGGTCGCCGTTTTGATGTTCGACGGTTTTCTTTTGCGGGTTGGGAAAAACCATGCGCCAGGTTTGGCCGGTGTCGTCGCTGCGCCAAAGCGCCGCGCCACCGGCGTAGATGCGCCGTGGATTCGACGGGTCGAACGCGAAAGTTGTGAGCCCAGTGCGCAGATTGAAGATGCGCCAGGAGAGGCCGCCGTCGTGCGTGATGTATGCGCCGGTCATATCGCAGCGCTCGACGACGAGGTTAGCATCGCTGGGGCTGATGATTGGACTGGCGGTTGTGCCGCCTCCGCCGGGGCCGATGATGGTCCACGCATCGAAGCGCGGCGCGGGGCCGGGGATTTGCGCGAGGGCGGTGAGAGCCAGGGTGGGGATCAGAGAGATGATGGCGCGATACTGACGGAGTTTCACGGCTCTTTGGCCCCCGAAGCGACGCTGCGATTCTATTGTTGCACCTGGGCGTCGCGTCTTCTCGATTGCGTTCACACCGCGGCGGGGGTTTGCTGCGCGGGCTGCGGGGGATTTTCGAGAACGGGCGCGAGCGGCAAAGTGAAGTGGAAGCTGGAGCCGTTGCCGAGCTCGCTTTCTGCCCATACGCGCCCGCCATGGGCCTGCACGATGTGCTTGACGATGGCGAGACCTAGGCCGGTGCCGCCCGACTCGCGGGAGCGCGCCTTGTCCACGCGGTAAAAACGCTCGAAGATGCGCTCCAGATGCTCGGAAGCGATGCCGGGACCGAAATCCTGAATGGTGAACTCGACTTCCGAGGGAAGTTGCCGCGCCGAAGCTCGAATGCGCTTGCCCGTCTTCGCGTACTTGAGGCCGTTCTCGAGGAGATTGCCGAAGACCTGGTGCATGGCGTCGGGATCGGCCATGACCAGAGTGTCGGGCGCGCTTGGAGACTCAAGCTCGACGCCGGAGTCAACGAATTTGCCGCCGATGGAGCCAATGGCGTCGCGCAGCAACACACTGGCGCGGACCGGCTGCGGCTTAACCAGGTAGTCGGGGCTTTCGACGCTGGCGAGAGCGAGCAGATCCTCGGTCAGGCGGGTCATGCGGCTGGCGTTCTTCAAAATCACGCCGAGGAATTCGAGCGTGGTTTCTGGACTGGGGTTGGGATCTTCAATGAGCGTCTCGACGTAGCCCTGGATCGAGGTAAGCGGCGTGCGCAGTTCGTGGCTGACGTTGGCGACAAACTCGCGGCGGGATTTCTGCGCGATCTCGATGCTGGTGACGTCGTGCAGCACGGCCAGCGCGCCGCCCGAGGCAAGTGGCGCGACATTCACTTCAAAGACGCGGCCGGGAGCGAGCAAACTGGCGCGGCCCACGCAGAGCTCGCGGCGTTCCAGGGCTCCGCGCACACAGGCCAGCAACTCGGGGTCGCGAACGGAGTGGACCAGGGGACGGCCAGGGATGAGCTGCGAGCCGGCGATGCGCTGCATGACCGCGTTCGACCAGCGCACGGCGCCGCTTGCGGTAATGGCGACAACCGCTTCCTGCATGGAGTCGAGCATGACGGCCAGCTCGGCGCGGCCGCTTTCGAGCTCGGCAAACTCCGTGCCGAGGTTCTCCGCGGTTTGATTCAGAGCGGCTTCAACCTTAGAGAGTTCATCGCCGCCCCGGGTTTCGATGCGGGCGGCAAGCTCGCCGCCGGCGATGCGGCGGGAGAAATCGACGAGGCGCTGGAGGCGGGCATTGATGCGGCGCGAGACCCAGACCGCGAGGGGAAAAGCCAGAACGAGGGCAAGGAGCACGGACCATAGTGCATCGCGGCCAAGCACGGCGAGGGCATCGCCCGCAGCGCGCTCCCAGATGCGGTGAATGAAGAACTCCACCACCAGAATCTGGACGGCGAGGAGGAGGAGAAACACTCCGAACAGCTTGGCGAAGAGTTTTTGCGTCATGAAAAAGCAGCTCTTAGCTGTTAGCTCCTAGCTTTTAGCTTGCGGTGGCCGAATCTCAGTTCTTGGCTCGGAGAGCCAGCCTACGGGGCCAGCCTTCCGCAGAAGTTCCCTGAGCACACAGAGCTAAAAGCTAATAGCTAAAAGCTAACGGCTCGTCCTTACTCGCCCTTCGGCAGTTCGAAGCGATAGCCTGCGCCGCGCACCGTCTTCAAGTAGCGCGGATCCTCCGGGTCGATCTCGATTTTCTCACGGATGCGGCGCACATACACATCGACGGAGCGGGGCGTGACGAAGCGGGCATCGCCCCAGACGGCGTCGAGCAGGTGGTCGCGGCTGAAACGCGCCCCGGATGCCGCGCCAGGTAATCGAGCAGGCGGAATTCGGTGGCCGTGGTGGTGGTGAGCGTGCCGCGCACCTTCAACTGCATGGCGCCGGCATCGATAAAGATCTCTTCAAAGCTGATGACGGAGGGCGACGTGGGGCGCTCGAAGCGGCGCAGAACGGCCTTGACCCTGGCTACCAGCTCGCGCGTGGAAAAGGGCTTGGTGATGTAGTCGTCTGCGCCCAGTTCGAGGCCGAGCACGCGGTCGTTTTCTCCGGCGCGAGCGGTGAGAAAGATGATGGGAACTGTGGAAAGCCCGGCGTGATTGCGCAGGCGGCGGCA
>CAVXOO010000241.1:0-3957 GCA_963762945.1 uncultured Acidobacteriaceae bacterium
GCGAAGCGCGCGTTATCCTACTGTCGGTCGCATAGCTCATTGCGCCTCCCTGGGCCCCACGCCGATTGTTGCCGCGATTGGCTGCTTTTAGGGCGTAGTCGGGCAACCTATTTGTGGATTGTGCCGTCGAAGGATGTGAGGATCTCTAATGGGCTGGCGCGATCATGGGTTGCGTCAGCCGAATGGGTTAGGCTCGGACTAGTATCCAGGTGAAAGTGCAACGTTGGAGTGCAACTCGGTCATTCAATCTCTTAGGGATGCTCACGTCCCTGGGGTTGGCTGTCTGCGTGTTCGCATGGGGTCTGCAATATAAGCTTTCCCTTTACGATCCATCGCAGACAGCCTCTCATATGATTCCAGAGGCCAAACTGCTATCCGCAAATGAGCGACCTGGGATAGCGGAAAACCCACTGGTAGTTCGAACGAAAACCGGTCCCAGTGTGAGCTGCACCGTTCTCACTGCCGTCTTTTTCTTTCTGTTGCCGACCCTAAATATATTGGACCCAGCAGAATCAGGCCAGAGGGAACAGCGCACGAGTCATTCATGGCATATTCGCCGTGAGTTATCGAGTACGCTCTTCGTCCGCCCCCCACCCATCCTCACCTAGTCGATTCTCCACAATTGAAACTGACGCACTTGCCTCGGGCCCACGGGCCGGCAGTCGCATGGCATCTTCACTCCCGGCGAGAGTGTCACTTCATTTTGAACCCAGCAATCACAGGACTTTATTGACAAGGTGCATTCGAGACATGCGAAAGAAGACCATCTTGACTCTCGCCATAGGTTTGGTATCCCTGGTGGTGACCAGCCTGGTTGCCTGTCGCTCCGCGGCAAGCAAATCAGAAGTCAGAGCCGCAGCTGTTCCCTCCGCAAGAGTCGCCGCCGCGCAACGCGGCGACATCGCCCATGTGCTGACGCTTGCCGGTCAGTTTCAGCCCTATCAGGTGGTCAACGTTCATCCCAAGGTGAGCGGCTACATGAAGCGCATCAATGTCGACATCGGCGATATCGTGCACGAGGGTGAAACTCTGGCAGTCCTCGAAGTTCCAGAGCTAAAAGCACAGCTCGAGCAGTCGGGATTCCAGCTCAAGCAGAGCCAGGAGGAGATCGCGCGCGCGCAGCAGGAGATCAAGCGTGCCGAGGCGCTCAATTCCGCGCTCCACGCCGAGTCGCAGCGCTTGCAACAAGCAGCAGCCACGCGTCCCGGACTGATCGCGCAACAGGAATTAGATGATGCGCAGGCCAAGGACCTCGGTTCGCTAGCGCAGGTCGACTCCGCCAAATCCGCCATGGCCGCGGCTCAGGAACACGCCGAGGCCGCCCGCGCCGAAAATGAGCGCGTGCAGGCGCTCGAGAATTACACCACTGTCACTGCGCCCATCGCGGGCGTCGTGATCTGGCGCTACGCCGACACGGGCGCCCTCATTCAGGGCGGCACCAACTCAAATGACCAGGCCCTCCCCATTGTTCGCCTCTCTCAGAGCAGCCTGCTTCGCCTCCGCGTTCCCGTTCCGGAAGACGATATTCAGTATGTTCACGAGGGTGATTCGCTCCAGGTACGCGTCAACGCCATCAACCGCTCCCTCACGGGAAAGATTGTGCGCTTCACGCGCAATGTGAACTTCGAAACCCGCACCATGGAGACAGAAGTCGACGTGGAGAACAACAATCTCTCCATTTCTCCAGGCATGTACGCCAACACCGCGCTCGAACTCGCCCGCGCCGAGAACGTGGTCACTGTCCCCATTGAAGCGCTGGCTTTGAATGCGCACAATCAGCAGACGGTTTACGTGCTCGACAGCGAAGATCGCATTCATATCCGCGTGGTTCAGGTGGGATTGCAGGGCTCCAAACTTGCGCAAATCACCAGCGGCCTCAACCCTGGTGAACGAGTCCTCATCGGCGGCCAGGAGAAATACCAGGAGGGAGAAGAGGTCAATGCGCTGCTCACACCCGAGCCCGCCTCGGAGACCGTGCAAGAGTCGGGCGGAATGATCGACATGAAGGCCGAAACGAGCGATGGAGGCGCGCACTGATGCCGAAGTTTGCTCTCAGATTCCCCTTCTTCATTATTATGTTGTGCCTGCTGGTGTCTCTTGTAGGAGCGGTCAACATCGCTCAAATGCCGGTGGATCTGTTTCCCAAGATCGATATGCCGGTGGTGGTGGTGGCCACGTTCTACAACGGCATGCCGCCACAGCAGATTGAAGCCGACATCACCAATACCTTCGAGCGCTTCTTCACTTTGGGCGCCAACATTGACCACAGCGAATCGCGCTCCCTTGCGGGTGTTAGTCTCATCAAGATCTATTTCAAGCCGGGGACCGATCCCAACGCGGCGTTGAGCAACATCGCCAATTTGGCCATGGCCGACCTGCGACGCCTGCCGCCCGGAACCCTGCCTCCGGTGGTGCTGGGGATGGATGCTTCAACGCAGCCAGTGTGCCTGGTGACTCTGAAAGGCCAGGGGCTGAACGAGACCAATCTGAAGGATCTGGCACAGTTCCAGGTGCGCAACCAGATTTCCAATGTCCAGGGCGCGTCGGTGCCCCAACCTTTCGGAGGCACTTACCGGCAAATTCAGATCTATGTGGATCCGTTGAAGCTTGAGGCGCGCAACCTGAGCCTGAACGATGTGGTGACGTCGGTGAACAGCTCAAACCTGATTCTACCGGCAGGCGATGTGCGCATCGGCTCCAAAGACTACAACATCTACGCCAATAGCCAGTTTCCTGACGCGAACGCAATGAACCAGATGCCGCTGAAGTCGGTAGGCAACTCGTCGGTGCTGGTGGGCGACATTGGCAAGGCGATCGACTCAGGAGCCTTGCAATACAACATCGTGCGCATCGACGGACAGCGTTCGGTTTATGTGCCGGTCTTCAAGCAGGGCGGCGACAGCAACACCATCACCATCGTTAACGGGATGAAAGCCGCGATCAAGCATCTGGTCGATATTCCGGAAGCCCTGAAGACAGCAGTCGTATTCGACCAATCCCTTTTCGTCAAATTGGCGATCAAGAACGTTTCGAAGGAAGCCCTGATTGGATTGGTGTTAACCGGAGTTATGATTCTTGTTTTCCTGGGCAGCCCGCGCGCCATGATCGCCGTCGTGCTTTCGGTTCCACTCTCGATGGTGGTCTGCCTGCTGCTTACCGGCTACATGGGCGGCTCCATCAACACCATGATTCTGGGCGGGCTGGCGCTGGTATTCTCCCGCCTCATCGATAACGGCGTCATTGTGCTCGAAAATATCTTTCGACATATGGAGATGGGTGAGTCGCCTCAAGTTGCGGCGGAGAAGGGGGGAACAGAAGTCTCGATGGCGGTGCTGGCCGCCACTTTCACTACCTCCATCGTGTTCTTTCCGGTTACGTTTTTCAGCGGCGTGAGCAAGTACATCTTCACGCCGATGGCGCTGGGCGTAGTACTCTCGATCTTCGCATCGTACTTCTTCGCCATGACCGTGGTGCCGCTCTTCTGCGCCAAATTCATTCACTTGCACGGCGACGTCGAAGGCAACCAAACTCACCTGGGCTTCTTCACGCGCTTCGAGACGAAGTTCAACGAAAAGTTCCAGGCAATGCTGAACTGGTACGAAGGACTTGCCCTGCGAGCGATGGAGCGGCCCGGCTTTACCGCCGCGGCAATCTTAGGTGGCGTGGTGTTGCTGCTGCTGGTCACGGTTCCCTTTATCGGCCGCGCGTACTTTCCCCGCACTGACCCAGGACAATTCATCATCGACGTGCGCATGCCCAGCGGCACGCGTCTTGAACTGAGTAACGACTACATCGCAAAGGTCGAAGACATCATCCGCAGCGTCGTGCCATCGAAGGACCTGGATATGATCGTCTCCAACATCGGCGTCTATCCCGATCTCTCGGCCATCTACACCACCAACGCCTCCATGGACACGGCATTTGTGCAGACCAGCCTGAAGGAGGGCCACAGTACCG
>CAVXOO010000242.1:0-3825 GCA_963762945.1 uncultured Acidobacteriaceae bacterium
GCATCGCGGCTCGGAACACCGGCGTCTGCGCAGCCAGAGAAAAGAAACCGCCCTGCAAGCGATCGGAGGGTTCATTGCAGGGCGGTTTTTTCAAGCCCGCGCACGAGCCTTACGGTGCGAACGGGGCCAACCTCAAGGCCGCGCGTCGTGCCGGCGAAGGGCGCCACACCTTCTGGTATCTTTCGCCGGTCGGCAGACGAAACTCAGTCGGAGAGCGCAAAGTTTATCGTGACCGTCACCACCGAGTCGCCGTCGCCGGGCACAAACTTCCATTGCTTCACGGCATCCACGGCAGCGGCCTCGAGCATGTGATTGCCGCTTACCGGCTTCACGTCCTTGACCTTGCCCTGAGCGTCGACCGTGGCTTGAAGCTGCACTTCGCCGGTGATGTGCATGCGCTTGGCGATCTCCGGATAAACCGGTGGCACACGGGACTTGACCGCGCGCGTGTCGCCCGCCCGCGCAGGCATCGCCAGCGCTACGATGACCGCCAACGCAGCTGCCTGCAGAACCCTTAATCCCAGTCTTCCCCCGGCGCGCTCGATCTTTGCAAGTCGAACTGTGTGCATGGGGCCCTCCTTCTTTTCTTGGAATAAACCCAGTTGATTTATCGGCTGTGGGCGGGCATGCATCGAGGATTTCTTAGAATTTGGTTACGAAAGGAATGGGGAAAAGACAGGGAATAGCCACCCCAGCTACGAAAATCCGCTGCTGAGGACCCCGGCGGCGAGTAACCAGCTGAGAATAGCCGACCGCTGAGAGCGGACTGCCGGTCTCAGCAGGCAGGCGGGAAGCAGGCGACGGCGACAAAGGTGAGGTCGCTCGCGGTGCTCGAGTGCTTCGTGCGCCAGGCCTCGAACAGGCGTCCGTAGCTGAGGGTGACGTACTCTGCGGGATCAACGCCGATCCGGGCCGCGGCGCGATCGATCCATGCCGCGGAGCCCTCGAGCCTCGGCGTAATCGCCGATCGGCGTCTCATCGATTACGCAGTGCCCCTCGCCGTCGCTCCACTCGGCGCGCCACTTTTCGTAGCGAAAAGCAGCAACGAATCCAAGACCAAGGAAAAAATCGCCCAGCGCATTGCCGTCAACGATCGCAGTTTCAATTTCGACGCGGTGTTTGTGGCGGTCTTCACTGGGACCGGAGCGCGGCAGCCGCTTGTTGGTCAGCGCCCAGCGGCCCGCGTAACTGCGGATGCGCAGAATCTCGGTGCGCGCGCGCAACTGCCGGTCCGCCGTGTCGTAGAGCACGTTGCTCTCGAAGCTGCGTGGCGTATCGCAGTGGAATCCAGCCGATTCGAGGCGCTGGGCGAGGCCGTCGAGGTCGCTCACGCGAAACTTGATCTCGGTTTCAATCGCCATGGGCCACTCCGGAACGAGTATAGCTTGAGTGCCGGCCCATAGCGCATGCGGGCGCCCGAGCGGCGACAATAAGAGAGTGAAGACCCTGCACCTGATCGTGGACCCGGCGCATCTCGAAACGAGCGAAGCCTCGGCCGCCCTCGACCGCGCGGCCGCCATTCTTTGCGCCGGAGGCCTGGTGGCGCTGCCCACCGAGACCGTCTACGGCCTCGGCGCAAACGCGCTCGATCGCGCCGCCGTCGAACGCATCTTCGCCGCCAAATCCCGGCCGGCCTGGGACCCGATCATTGTGCACGTCGCTTCGCTAGAAATGCTCGACGGGCTGGTCGAGCAGGTTCCCCCGGCAGCGAAGCAATTGATGGAGCATTTCTGGCCGGGCCCGCTAACTCTGCTTTTGCCGCGCTCCCCCGCCGTCCCCGATTGCGTCACTGCCGGCCGGCCACTGGTGGGCGTGCGCATGCCTGCACATCCAGTCGCCCTCGAGCTCATTCGCCGCGCCGGTGTTCCCGTGGCCGCGCCCAGTGCCAACCGCTTTGGCCACATCAGTCCCACCACGGCCGCGCACGTGCTCGACGATCTCGATGGAAAAATCAACGCGGTTCTCGATGCTGGCCCAACACTTCGCGGCGTCGAGTCCACCGTCCTCGACCCGGCGACAGTGCCGATGACGATCTACCGGCCCGGCGCGGTCACTGCCGAACAAATTCGCGCGGTGGCGGGGCCAGTCGAGATCTTTCGCGACATGGATTCGCAACCGGAAACTCCTGCCCAGGCTCTACCCTCGCCGGGCGTGGGCATTCGTCACTACGCGCCGCGCGCGCGGCTGGTGCTGCTGGACGTGCCCGATTTGAGTGGCGTCCAATTCCGCATGCGCCGCTCGCCGAAATCGAAGTCAGCATCGCGAAGGCAGTGCAGAGCGAAGCGCACGAGCGCCTAGGCGTGATGCTGCCCGACGGAGTTGCTGCGCCCGCCGCAATTGCCCAGGATCGAGTCTTTCCCTGGGGACGCTGGAACGTTCCCGAGGAGCTTGCGCAACGACTCTACGCAGGCCTGCGTGCGCTCGATGCCGCCGATTGCACGGTGATTCTGTGTCCCTTGCCTGCGCCAGCGGGAATCGGCGCGGCCATCCGCGACCGCCTGCGCAAAGCCGCGCGGTGACGCTCCGGATTCAAACGATAAACTAGATACAGGAAACTTCCCGCCGGACTCAACGCCTTGCACCCGCTCCTCGCCCATCTCAATCCCGAACAGCGCATCGCGGTCGAGGCCGCCGAGGGGCCGCTGCTCATCCTGGCCGGCGCTGGCTCGGGAAAAACCCGCGTCATCACGCACCGCATCGCCTGGCTGATCCAGGAGAAGAACGTCGCACCGGACGCGATTCTGGCGGTCACCTTCACCAACAAAGCCGCCGGCGAAATGGCCGAGCGCGTCAATCAACTGCTGGGCCACGCATCGCTTGCCAAGCCTCTGATCTCGACCTTTCACTCGCTCTGCGTGCGCATTCTGCGCCGCGACATCGAAGTGCTGAAGGCCGGCAACCAGGGCCTGACGCGCGCCTTTACGATCTTCGACGAGAGTGACCAGCAGGGCATTGTGAAGCAGGTGATGAAGCGCATGGGGCTCGACACCAAGCAGCTCACCCCGCGCAACGTGCTCGGCCGCATCTCGTGGGCCAAAAATCACATGGTCGATCCGCAAGATTATTTTCTGGACTCCAAAGATCCAAACAGTGAACGGATCGCTCACATCTTCAAGGCTTACCAGGACGAGTTGCGCAAAAACAACGCCATGGACTTCGACGATCTGCTGCTCGATGCCGTGCGCGTGCTCAAAGCCTCAGGCGAAGTGCGCGAGCGTTACCTGCACCGCTGGCGCTATCTGCTGGTCGACGAGTACCAGGACACCAACCGCCCGCAATACGAGCTGATGAAGCTCTTGGCCGGCGAGCGCAAGAACGTCTGCGCAGTGGGCGACGAGGACCAGAGCATCTACTCCTGGCGTGGCGCAGACATCCGCAACATTCTCGAGTTCGAGAAGGACTTTCCCAACGCGCGCATTGTTCGCCTGGAGCAGAACTACCGCTCGACGCAGGTGATTTTAGAGGCTGCCGGCGCGGTGGTGGCCAATAACCTGCGCCGCAAGGGCAAAAAGCTCTGGACCGAGCGCCAGGGCGGCTCGCTCATCGGCTATTACGAAGCGCCCGACGGAGAAAACGAGGCGCTCTTCATCGCGGAAAAGATTCAGGCGTTCCTTCGAGCACAGGGCTCCTCCGAAACGCAAAACGGCGGAGCCGCGGTGCTTTATCGCACAAACTCGCAGTCGCGTCTGGTGGAAGAAGCCTTGCGCCGTTACAACATCAGCTACACCATGGTGGGAGGTTTCAGTTTTTACGAGCGCGCGGAGATCAAGGACCTGCTCGCCTACCTGCGTTTGATTCGCAATCCGCACGACTCAATGGCATTGC
>CAVXOO010000243.1:0-8825 GCA_963762945.1 uncultured Acidobacteriaceae bacterium
CGAGGGCCTTCGTGCCCACGAGCTCGCGCCGAACTCGCCCCCTCGATGCCGCTCGCCAAGGCTCTTGAGGGCGACTCGGCAGTGGTCTCGGATGAATTTCTCATTCGCCTCAACGCGAATGTAGGCGATACGCTGCGATTGGGCGGGCGCAACTTTCGCGTCACGGCGATCTTGAAGCAGGAGCCCGACCGCATCAGTGAGACCGTCGGCATCGGACCGCGCGTGATGATCTCGCAGGCATCGCTCGCAAGCACCCAGCTACTGGGCTACGGCAGCCGCGCCACGCGCCGCCTGCTGCTCAAGCTGCCCGCGACGCCCCCGCGCGGCCTCACTTCCGATGCCGAAACCGCATCGCTGCGCAAGCAACTGGAGACGGCTCTCCCCGACGCGCAGGTGATCGATTTTCGCGAGGGCAACCCCGCGCTCACAAAAGGCCTCGACAATGCGACCTCTATCCTTAGCCTCATTTGCCTTGTCGCCATGGTGCTCGGCGCAATCGGCGTAGCCATGGCCATGCACGCGCATCTTGAGCAGCACATGGACACGCTTGCGATTTTGAAAGCCATGGGCGCGGACTCATCGGACCTGCTGCGCATCTTCCTCTTACAAACTCTCGGGCTCGGCCTTGCCGGTGGATTGCTCGGCGTTGCGGCCGGCGTGGGCGTGATGGTGGCGCTGCCCGCGGCCTTTGGCCCGCTGCTCACCGTCCATTTGCGCTTCGCATTTCCCTGGCAATCGGCGCTCGCCGGATTGGGAACCGGATTGCTGACCACGCTGCTCTTCTGCCTGCCTCCGCTGCTCGACGTGCGCGCGGTGCGGCCCGTGCTGGTGCTGCGCCGCCTGGTCGAGCAGGGTCCCACCGGCATCGGCGGCTGGTTCGCGCGCTGGTGGGCGCGCCGCTTGCAACTCGCGATCGCAGCCGTGGTCGTCGTCGCGCTCGGCGGCATTGCCTGGGCGCTTACCGATTCGCCCAAAGTCGGCGGCTGGTTTGCGCTGCTCTTCACTCTCGCGCTGATAGTTTTGCTGCTGCTCGCCGCAGTGGCTCTGCGCACGTTGCGTTTTCTTCTCAAGCGCACGCGCCTGCATCTGCCCTCCTCGCTGCGCCACGGCCTGTCCAATCTCTATCGGCCCGGCAATCAATCGGCCGCGGTGCTCGCGGCGCTGGGCACGGGCGTCATGCTCATCCTCGCGGTCTTTCTCATGCAGAAGGGCCTGCTGCGCGACCTCCACGAAACGGCTTCGCCCAAACTGCCCAATGTCTTTCTCCTCGATCTGCGCAGCGACGAAGTTGCGGGCGTGAAAACCTTCTTCTCCACGCAGCCTGGCGTGAGCCAGCAACTCAATCTGCTGCCCATCGTCAGTGGCCGCTTCGTTTCCATCAACGGCCAGCCAGTGGAGCAGATGAAGGACCAGCACTATCCCCGCCACATGCTCGAAGACGCCGAACTCACTTGGGCCGATGCTCCTCCCGAAGGCGACAAGCTGACTGCGGGCGCATGGTGGACCAACTCGAGCGCCCCCGAAATCGCCATCGGAGACGGCGTGGCCAAGCGTCTCCATCTTGGCGTAGGCTCAGCGGTCGAACTCGAGATCGGCGGCGTTACTCATGCGCTCAAAGTTGCTGCAATCTACCAATCCGACGGCCAGCACCTGGGCGCGCGCGTGCAATTCGTCTTGCCTTCCGGGCAAATCGCCGATCAGCCGTCAACATGGTACGGCGGCTTGCACATGGATCCCAAACAGGTAGCCGCGATGGAGCGCGCGTTCTTCGCCGCCTACCCCACCATCACCGTCATCAATGTTGCCGACGTACTCGAGCGCATCGAGAGCGTTGTCGATCAGATCACCCTGGTGGTCCGCCTGCTCGCCGGATTCTCCATTCTCGCCGGCCTCATGATTCTCGCCTCGAGCATCGCAAGCACGCGCTTCCGGCGCATGCAGGAAGCCGTAGTGCTCAAGACCCTGGGCGCAACCCGCATGAGAATTATTCGCACCTTCAGCGTCGAGTTCAGCGTGCTGGGACTGCTCGCCGGAGCGGTCGGCGTTGTCTTCGCCAATCTCCTCACGCGCATCCTGCTCAAAAGGCTCGAAGTGGATTTTCATTTCGAGTGGGCCGCAACATTAGCTGCGCTCGCCGGAACCGCCGTGCTCGCCACCGCTACAGGATGGATCGCCAGCTACCGGATTTTAGGCCTGCGCCCGCTCGAGGTGCTTCGCGAGGAATAGAGAGGCAACATCGAGCAGGCCGACTCGAATCTCAATAGGCAGATCGCGGTCTGCGGCAGTCCCGATTTGGCGCCACGACGCCTGCCGTGCGGCGTTCTTCCCTCATCGCGTGCCCAGCCGTTGACCGCGCCCGCGAATGACCCTTAAGATGAAGAGGTTGGCATTGTGCGCCCATTGGGGGAGCAAGGCCACACGGCTCGAAGACACCGTTACGTGCCTTTGTTGCCCCCTCGTTCAACGGCAGGACAGCTGACTCTGGATCAGCATATCGGGGTTCGAATCCCTGGGGGGCAGCCATTTAGAATCAGCGACTTGCCTCTTCCCTCCCTCCCGAAAAAGCCGCGGTCGTAACATTTTGTCGAAACATTTCGTTCGGGAATTCCGCGGAATTTTGATCACAATCCGGGACAATCCAGGGAAAAGTGATCCATTTTCATATCCCCGAATCACGATGAGATGGACGATTCGACATGCTCTTCGGAGGCAGGTTCCAGCTTTTGACCGAGTGCCTGTTCTGTAAGACAACACACTCGTCATGAAGAACACGAAACGGCCAACCCTTCCCCGCGGCCTCCGCTGGGATCCCCGGTCACCGAACATTTTCTTTAGTTGGCGCGATGACCGCCGGCGTCTTCATCAAAAATCTACGGACACGTCCGACCCCGCGGCGGCACTTGCAATCAAACAGCGATTCCAGCAAGAGAAGCATGACGCCATCGAGGAAAGGCGTGCACGCGCTGCCGACCAAAGCCGACTTCCCCTTAGTACAGCTGCCCAGATGTACTTCGACTGGAAAGCGGCGACCAATGCCACTGGAACGATTTCACGCGAAAAACGACTCTTCAGGCAAATCGAGAACTTCATCGGTGCGAATGTCCAACTCCGGCGAATCGACCTCGAACTCATACGCGAGTACCAGCAGGAACGTCGCAAACAAATCAGCCCAACGATGCGAAAGGCGGTGTCTCCGCGGAGCGTGAATTACGAACTGCAATTGCTGCGCGGAGTGATGCAGCACGCAAATTGCTGGAGGGGCGATCTGGCTGAACGATACAAGCCACTGAAGGAATCGAAGAGCCGCATCGGGAAGAAGGCCACCAATCAGCAATTGATCCGGATTATCGACACAGCGAAGAAGAACGAATACTGGCGGCTGGCAATGTATTGTGCTGCGGTTGCTGCTGGGACTGGATGCCGAAGCTGGGAGATCAAGAACCTGCAACTTCAGGACATTCGTATCGCAGAGGCTCGGATTTGCATTCGCCAGGAGATTGCCAAGAATCGTCAAGGACGAGAGCCCCGTTTGTTGGCGCTGGCTGAATGGGGCCTCAATGAACTTCTCTACCGTGCGCGTCAGTTAGGTGCATCCGAGCCGGAGCATTACCTATTGCCGCTGAACCTGAGGAAGTCGCGACATTGGTCGAAAAAGACTCGGCAGAAATGGGATGTGACGCAACCGATGAAGACGTGGGTAAAGTCATGGAGGAAGTTGATGGCAGCCTGCAATATGCCTCAATTCAGGTTTCATGATCTTCGTCACACATTCAGAACTCAGGGGGCTGAGGCAGGGGTGTCACTCGAAGTGATGATGGCGCAACTCGGCCACATGGACAGACAGACTTCTCTCGAATATGTGCACATTCAACAGCACGCACACCGACCTCATTGAACCATTGTCGCTCGACGAAGCCTATCTTGATGTCACCGAAAACAAGGCCGGGCTTGCCACAGCGACAAAAGTTGCCAGCACCATCCGCCAGCAAATCCGTGAAGAGCTTCGCCTGACCGCTTCGGCCGGCGTTGCCCCAACAAGTTCCTGGCGAAGATCGCCTCCGATTGGCGCAAGCCGAATGGACTATTTGTAATCCAGCCTGCCGAGGTCGAGGACTTCCTTACGCCCTTGCTTGTCGGCCGCATTCCCGGAGTTGGCAAGGTGACCGAGGAGAAGCTTTGAAAGCTTGGATTACATTTGGCCGGAGAGGTCCGCGCTCGCACTCTCGACGAGCTGAGTAAACATTTCGGCCGCTACGGGCAACGCCTTTACGAATTGGCAAGGGGAATTGACGAGAACCCGGTCGTACCAAACAGGCCGACCCAGTCGGTTTCCGCCGAGGATACGTTCGAGCAGGATGCATTGCTGGCCGAGACCGAGTCAATGATCCGGCATCTTGCCGAAAAGACCTGGACAGCCTCGCGCAAGGAATCGAGAATCGCGCGTACCGTGGTCTTGAAGTTGAAGACAGCTGAGTTTCACGTACTTTCGCGAAGTCAGACACCGGCTTCGCCACCAGCCTCCTGCGATGAGCTGACGCGGCTCTCAGAGAGCTTCATCTTGTCGCGGAAGTCGAGCGCTGTGAGCTTCTCCATCTCGGAGTCGAGAATCGCGAGTCCCGAATCTGGATTGACGACGCCGCCCAAATCCGGGCCAGACTTTGCCTTGAGACAGACGTGCTCCCAGAAGTAACCCAGCTTGCCTTTGTCCTTGCCCGTGATAAAAAAGGTCGGCACAGGAAAGTGCTTCCGCCATTCCTTGCGGCCCATGCGCCGCATTTCAGCCAGGCGGAGACGCTTGCCCTCGTAAACCGTCTTGCCTTTGCTCAGCTTCACCTCGCAGACGCCGTGCGGCCGGCTGGGATCGCCGCCATTGCGCATGTCCTCGATAAGGAAGGCGCGTGCTCGCGGTATCGTCAGCAAGACCTCACGCGCCCATTTGTGCGTGATATGCGAGGGGCACATCACCAGCGTCGTGCTGGGCCGCCCACCCGCCAGCACATGGATTGTGCCCAAAGCCATGTAGGTTTTCCCAGCTCCGCACTCGGCTACGATTCGCGCTGCCTTGGCTTTGCTGAGGTACTTCGCAGTACCGGTGATGGCGAGCGCCTGGGCAGGAAGAGCTTTGCGCAAAAGCGATCCAATCGGCGCAACGGGGTCTTTCGTGCTCTGGAGCGGTGGATAGGTTTCGAGAATGCGCGAGCCGAGCGAAGTCGCGTAGGTCCGCAGGTAATCGAACGAGGATTTCATGCGGACACCTCACAAGGGAACACTTTGGGGAGAACTCAGTCGATACTTTGGAAAGGAGATGGGAGGTGCTGGCGAAAATGCGGGAACAGGAGCCAAATTGCCGACAATTCGACAACACACCAGGAACTCGGAAACAGAGCGCGACAGAACTGTTCAGTGAGCGTCACCGTCTGTCGGCGCTCATCTGCTCAGAATTCCTTGCGCGATGCCGACTTTGCTGTTACTGATCTCTGAAGAGACAATCGAGCGGTTCCCCCTTCGTAACGTCTCTCGTATAAGCGGTAATAATTCTTCTTGGATGGAGCCAAGTACCTTGCCTACACACCGTGTGATGAGTGCTCTCCTGCTCTCTTTTCTCTTCCTCGGGACAGAGAGGGGAGCCGTGGGACAAACAGGCAAATCTTCGTCAGCTCCCGTAAAGGTGGAGATGGACGTGACGCCTCTGGCAAACGAGGACATCGACTCTAGATGCCACTATTCGCTTACTCTCCCCCAGGGAAATGAGCGCGTCCGTGGAGTTTGGGTGATCTTTGACCGGGGCCGTGACGTCCACGAGCTGTCCCTTGATCCAGATGTCGCTGCCTTCGCTCGCCGATTCAGCTTGGCTCTACTCCTGCATGGCCAGTGTCCGGGTAAAACTGCGGCAGATCACGGGGACATGAATATGATCCCCTCCCAGGGATTAGGTCCGGCACTGCTTCGGGCTCTTGATCAGTTTGCCCGCATCACCTCACATCCGGAGCTGTCAAAAACAGATCTGATCCTGCTAGGCTTTTCAGGAGCAGGTCCACTCAGTGCGCGGCTCATCGGTGAATATCCTCAAAGAGTCCTCGCCGGGGTTCTTTCTGCACCGGGTCACTTCCGACCGGATGGCATCGACACGGTCCGCCTGAATCGCGAAGCGCAGGATGTCCCGGAACTCATCATTGCTGGTGGTGCGGACGACGTGTCCGGGACGCAGCTACCTTACGAATATTTCGAGAAGTACCGGCAACTCGGAGCGCCCTGGACCTTCGTCGTGCAGAATCAATCCCCGCATTGCTGTACCGCAAATACGAAATCCCTCATGCTTGAGTGGCTATCAGCCGTGCTCACACGGAGAATGCCTAGCACTGTTGGCGGATCTCTGCGGAACATCGCCGAAACAGGGGACTGGCTTGGGTTCATTCAAACTGAGCCAACAAAAATAAAAGACAGCTTCGGTTTGGAGACATTTAATGTGTCTAGTGCTGAAATCCGACCCGCGAACCTGAGCGAACGCCTTCACGTGGAAAGAGCGTCGTGGCTTCCAACTTCATCGATCGCTCAGGACTGGTTAAGCTTCATTCAACAGGATAAGCATCCCATACTGCCTCTGCGTTAGGCGACGCTCGTTGCTTATGTTTTGAGCAGCGATTGGGTCCGCGAACGCCGTTGTCGCTAGGAGGGATTCTTGAATGATGCGTGATTGCTGGACCGCTCAGGGAACGGCTCTGAGTCTGTTTTCGGCGAAATTCAACCCTTTGCCAATTAGGGAGCTAACAATCAGGAAACTGGCAGACCAGAGACTATCAATCCCGCCGTCGAAGGGGCCTGAAACAGTGATGCCGACAGGACGAATCGAGGCCAAACTATCGGTCCATTCCTCTCCGGAAAGCTCAGAACGCGGTAACGCAGGCCATCCCCGATCCACTCAAGCACTTCTTCGGTCGTCGCGGAGATCAGTACCGGCTGGCAACCGATGCCATCGATCTCCTCTATCCTCTTTTTCCCCTCAACGATCCCAAGGATGTGGTCTGCCTATGCTGGATCAGCAGGAAGCCCCAGGAAGCTCACCAGCGTGGCCCACGTCTCCTCGCGCCGGTACCGCAACAGGATCGTCTGCCCCGCGCTCCCATTGGTGTGAAGATGCTGGGACACGGCCAGCAGATGACGCACAGGATGTTTCCGGCCCGGCAGAGTCACTGCCCCTTTGTAGCAGGAGGCATGTTCGCCGAAGGTTACGTCCTTTGTCGTACCGTCGGCAAAGGTCAAGCTGAAGGCAGCCTTCTCGTGAACCGCCGCCGTGATTGCGCCAACATCCGAGTCGTTGCCGAAGACGCTAAGAAGATGTGCTTGTCGATCTTCGCCTATATAACGATCGACCCGCGGGCGAATGCGGGTCGATGCCTTTTCCGTGATGCGCACGTACTCAAGCAGCCCGAGCCGCAGGTGTGCATTCTCCATCAGCTTCGCCCTCCTTCTTCGCCGGCGTCTCAGTAAGCTTCAGCGTCCTTCCATCGGCGTAGACCAGGTACAACTCTTTGGCCCACCGCTCTCGATGGTGGATGATCTCGGTGTCTCCGTCCTGTTCCACGAACGTTGTCACATGCTTGACCGAGCGCCAGCGGGCTATGTGCCGGTCGTCGCCCTGGCCGAAACGCCGTTCAAGAGGCCTGCGGTACATAGGAGTCCGACATGGCCTCCATGCAGAGGCGTGATCGGCCGCCCGGTGGCCACGTCTTCGTGCGGAGCGAGAAACGGCATGACCTGCTTCCATGCGCCAGAGTGCGGCAACAGGTCTTCGAGCAGGTCGTAGGGAAGGCCACGGTAGCTGAGCGCCGCTTCGTTTGTGTGCGGCACTCGATACGGCTCGCAGGTATTCGGCGCCAACTCCGGCAACTCCTGATAGCTGCCGTAGAGGCCGATACGCTGTAACAGGCGCTTGTTTGCATCCACCGCTGCGCCGCGCACATTCGAGCGCACGCCAAGCACCGCGATCTGCCGGAAATGCACAGATTCCTCGTCGGTCATGCGGAAGATGTTGAGCGCGGCGAAATGCGAGCTCAGCAGGCCTGCGCAGTCCATCAGCCGCTCGAAGGGAATGACCATCGCCAGCACGCCATCCATCGCCAACCAGCGATAGGTGTGATCGAGAAACAGCCGCTCCATACGGTTGTTCGCGACCTGTCCAATCTCAGAGTCGTAGGGCGGATTCAGATAGAGCAGCGAAAAACACTCCGGCTTGGCGACGGCGTCGAAGGTATTACCTTGAATGGTCTCGATGCCCTTCGATTGAGCGATGGCCGCGCGCTCGGCATCGAGTTCGACGCCGTAGCCGCGCACCTCCGCGCCTTGCGTAACGATTTCGAGCGCCGTTCCTTGCCTAACACAGGGATCGACAACCGATGCCGGGCCGGTAAACTCAAGCAGTGCGCGAAGCCGCTCGGCCGCGTTTTCGGGAAGCGGGTAATAGCCCATCTTCAACCGCGCCGCGTTGCGCGCCATGGTTCCTCCTTGGGCGGTAAAGTCTGGGTTTTGAATTGGGTCGTGTATTCTTCGGGGGGAGGTGCTTTGCGCACTATGGTGGAAGATATTCTTGCCGCAATCGACGCTGAGATCGCCTGCCTCGAACAGGCCAAGGCCCTATTGAGCGCATCCGGCGCAGTTTTCGCCAAACGCAAGCCCGGTCGGCCAGCAAAGTTTGTTGCTGTAGAGGCTCCGAAGGTTCAGAAAGCCAGAAAGCACCGCAAGATGAGCGCGGAGGCGCGGGAGCGCATCCGGCAGGCGCAGATCAAGCGGTGGAGCAATACGTGTTGTAACCAAGGAGCCGGCGGAGA
>CAVXOO010000244.1:0-4130 GCA_963762945.1 uncultured Acidobacteriaceae bacterium
CCATGAAGTTCGAAGTAGACATGTAGAACTGCCAAAGGTTCTCGGCCTTCCACGGGGTGAGCGCGTCGGGATTGACGGCCTTGATATCGGCAAATGTCATCAGGGTGAGCATCTTCAACATCTGCGGTTCGCCGATCTTCTCCGCAAAATTCTTCACGTTGTCGAGATCGAAGATGTCGCGGCGCATGGCTGCCGACATTTCGAGATGCAGCTTGATGAGCTTGAGAATGGTTTCCTTCTCTTCGGCGTCGAAGTCGAGGCGGGCAAGAAAGCTTTCGGCCAGCTCCACACTTTGGGCGGCATGCTCACCGGTGCGCCGCGCCTTGCCGGTGTCGTGCAGAAGCAGGGCGAGCAGGAAGAGATCCATGCGGTCGATCTCGGGCAGCAACTGGGCCAGGCGCTGCTCGTGCTCGTTGGCAGGCGTGCGCAGGCCATGAATGTTGTCGATGACAAGGAAGGTGTGCTCGTCGACGGTGTAGCGGTGATAGCTGTCGCGGATGACCAGGGCATCGATGCCGTGAAACTCGGGAATCAGCATTTCGAGAACGCCCAGAGCATGCATGGTTCTAAGGGCATGAGCAGCGTGCGGCCCGAGCAGCGCCTCGCGCAGGGCATTCCAAAGATAGGGTCCCTCGGGAATCGAGATGGCCAGAACCGGCAAGGCATCGGTAATGCGATCTTCGGCGGCCTGCGAGAGCGTGTAGCCGTGCGTGGCCATCAGGGAAAAGATGCGCAGGATGGCCGCGGTGTCGTTGAACTGCGCGCCGGGCTGGATGTCGATGCGCCCCTGGTCGAGAAGGAAATCGGTTCCGGCGATGGGGGTGCGGCGGCGGCGGAATTGGCGATAGAAACTGACCGGAGCGGGCAGATGCTCCATCAAGAGCGCGGCGCGGCGGTAGACGACGCGGGCATGCCGGTAATAGGTGCGCATCCAATAGGAGGGATCGGCGGTGCCGCGGGTCTCGAGGCCGATCGAGCGCGCGGCGGCCTCGTCCTGCGACTGCCAATCGAGGGTGTTGTCGTCGCGGCCGTGGCGGAAGTGGAGAAAACATCGCGCGGCGGCGAGAAAATCGAAGGCGGCTTCGGCATCGCCGCGCGCACTCTGGAAAACTCCGCCGCGCTGCCGCGGCCACTCCTTGGTCTCTTTCAGGTGGAAGAGAATCGCGAACCAGACGGCGAGGGAGTAATCGCGCAGACCGCCGGGGCAGTCCTTGACGTTCGGCTCGAGATGAAAGATGGTGTTGCCGAACTTGGCGTGGCGGGCGCGGGCAATCTCTCCGAGCTTTTGCGTGATCGTAGACCACTCACTGAGCACCAGGCCGGGGAATGTGACCTGATGAAGCTGCTGGTAAAGAGGAAACTGCCCGGCGAGAAAGCGCCGGTCGAGTGTGGCCAGCGTGAATTCCAGATTGTCGGGGTCGAAGCGGCCGGCTTCCTTGACGGTGCGGGAGGTGGGGCTGGCGCGGAGGCCGATATCCCACATGCCCTGGATGATGGTGCGCACGGCTTCCCTGGATTGTTCTTCGGTCTTCTCGTCGGCAAAGGCGAAGAGCACGTCGATGTCGGAGAAGGGGAAGAGATCTTTGCGGCCGTAACCGCCGAGCGCGAGTAGGGCTGAGTTCTGCGCGGGCAAGCCGGCGAAGGCGCGCTTCCACATCTCGATCAGGATGCGATCGACCACCGCGGAGCGCCGGCGGATGGCCGCCGTGCCGTCTCCGGTGCGGTCGCAGGTCTGGCGCACCAGCGCCATCTCCCGCGTATACTGCGCCCGAAGATCGTCTACTGCCAAAACGACTGTGCTCATAAGGTTGTGTGGTTGGCCTGCCGAAGCAAGAAGGGATTGTTACAAGCATAAGACATCTTTGCGGGAGTGAGGGAGTTTTCGTGCCGCAGTGAGGGAATCGGACGCCTGACTAGGGGAAAAGCCGGGCTGCGCGGGCGCGAACGCCGCGGAGGGGCTCCTATCCTGGGGGCACGCGAGGCCGTGACCCCAGTCACGGGCGAATGGAGAGGCCGTGAGTACACTACGCGCGAGATGGCGGCACTCTCACTCGCGGCCAGCGCCGGAGAGGCGCTTGTGCTGGGGCTGACCACGGGCCCCGTGTGCATGGCGTCGTGCGGTCCTGTGGTTTTGCCCTGGATGCTGGTGCAGCCCAGGGGAATGCGGCCGCACAGCCGTCAATTGATGTTGTTTCTGGCTGCGCGGCTGGCTGGATATATGTTGTTTGCCGCGGCGGCGTGGCTGGTGGGAGCGGCGATTCCGCGCGCGTGGAGCGGACGCTCCTGGGCCTTTGGCGTCCTGGATCTGCTGGTGGCCATCGCGCTGGTGGTTTATGCGGCGGGATGGCCGCGGCTGCATCGCACGGCGGCAGAACCCTCTCCGCAATTGGTAAAGATCGGCGAAACGCCCCGAGCCCGGCCCTTGGGAGCTTTGGCGCTGGGTTTCCTGACCGGGATCAATCTCTGCCCGCCGTTTCTCGTGGCCGGGGTGCGCGCCGCGCAACTGGCCCATCTCTACGCGGCGGTTTTTTTCTTTGTTTGCTTCTTTGCGGGAACTGCCGTGTGGTTTTTGCCGTTTTTGTCTTTAGGATTCCTCCAACGAACGCCGGCATTGGTCACGGTAGCGCGCATGGTCGCCGTGCTGCTGGCTTGCTGGTATGGGTTTTCCGGAGCCTGGCTCCTGATCGAGAGGACAATTTATGGCTAGCCGTTCCTCCGCACTTCGGCGGCCGCCGGCTTTTCGCGGCATCGGCCGTTCCATTCTGCTGACGCTGCCCATCGCCCTGTGGTCTCTGCTGATGTTCACGCCCGCGTTCCGCGGCGGGGGCCGGGATCTTTCCATCGGCGCCGCCGCGGTGATTGTGTTTATGACCGGGCTCTTCTTCCTGATGATGCGCACCGGGGAAACCTACCGCTGGCGGCGCATCTTTTTTGTGGCGCTGGGATTTCTGTTTCCCGTGGGATTTGTTGCGGCGCTGATTGCCGAGCGCGGCACCATGAGCATTCCCATCAGCCGCATGGTGTCTGGCGACACGCCCTTCTGCTTTATGGTGACGCCGGGGCTGATCCTGCCGGCGGCGTTTGCACGCAGCATTATTTTTCCTGGATCGATTCTGCCCACGGCGAGCAATCCGCATTCGATTGCCGCCATGATCGGCATCTGGCTGGCGATGACCCTGGTGCTGGGCAAGGCGTGGTGCAGCTATGCGTGCTTCTTCGGCGGCATCGAGGAGGGCTTTGCGGCCGTTGCCAAACGGAGCAGGCTGCACCGCTTTGTGACCAAGTACGGTGGAATTCTGCGGCTGATCCCCTGGGCCATCCTTCTGTGCGTGGTGCTGCTTTCGGCAGCGCTATTTGAGCCGGTCTATTGCATGTGGCTGTGCCCGTTCAAGACCGTCACCGAATTTCCCGCGGTGCGCAACGTGGAGACCGCGCTCCAGTTTGGGGTCTTCGTCACGCTGTTCGTGGGCCTCGTGGTGGTGCTGCCTTTTCTAACCAAGAAGCGCACGCAGTGCGGGTTCTTTTGCCCCTTCGCCGGCTACGCGGAGAAGGGCGGACGACCGGGCCGACCACTTCCGATTTGGGCGCCTCTTTCTATTGTGCATTGCACAAAGCTTCATCAGGGCCCATCGCCTATTAGGCGCCGACAGAGCGCCGCCGCGCCGCCAAGCGGCTGAAATGGTTTAAGGCACGGTTTGGCACGTCGCTTGCGCCTCCAATCCCGTCCGATGTTCAGAGAGCTCGGACTGATCGAGCGCCAATGGCGGCGCCGGTTATCATCGGCCTCAGGCTGCCCTGTTCGATCGGCGGCCCAACGACGGTCCGCTCCCGGATTAAAATCCGGGCCGGCGCATGAAATGCGCCGGGATTGAAAGTCTCCTCTGATGAACCGCGGATTTCTTCGCGTCTGGCATCCGCCCACTCGGGTCGGCAGCTTTCCTCTATTTTGACGTCAGCTTCATGGTCTGGGTGATCCTCGGACCGCTGGCCGTGTTCATCGCCCGGGACCTGCACCTCTCGCCCGCCGAGAAGGGCTTGATGGTCGCGACGCCGGTGCTGGCCTTGCCGTGCTTCGCATCGTCACCGGCGTGCTCGCCGACCATCTGAAACCCCGCCTCACCGCCATCATC
>CAVXOO010000245.1:0-5387 GCA_963762945.1 uncultured Acidobacteriaceae bacterium
CGCCTCAGCCGCGGCCACCGCATCTTCGGCGAAGACCAGGTCTCCCGCGCCGGCCGAAGCACTCGCGTTGACGGCGCGAACTTCCGTCTCCGCGTCGCCGTGCAGCAGCCTCCCGCCGAGTTTTTCTATCAACTCGTCAATCCGCATCGCAAGCCTATCTCTCGCCTTTCACTTCTTCACTCATTCACTTACTTCACTCGCTTCACTTCCCATAAAGCCCCGGCTCGCCCGGCGACCGTGTCTTCCAGCGGCGGTGAATCCACAGCCACTGGTCAGGATAGCGCCGAATCCACGACTCAATCACGGCGGTTGCGCGCCGCGTGCCTTCCAGAATATCCGCGACACGGTCCGCCGTGCGCGGCATCTCGACCGCCGGCCCGAAGCGCAGCACGTATCGCCGCTCGCCGGGCTCCCACAGCATGAACCCCGGCAGCACTGCTGCGCCGGTTTGCCGCGCAATGTGTGCCAGGCCCGTTCCCGTGCAGGCGTCCATGCCGAAGAACTTCACGAACTCGCCCTGCGGAGGAGTCATGTTTGTGTCCATCAGAATGCCGACCGTTTTGCCGGCGTGGATAGCCTTCAAGAGCCCGCGCCCGAAGTCGTCCTTCGAAATCACGAAGTTGCCGTGCATGGAGCGGATGCCGTTCACATATTCATCGAGCGGGCGATTATCGAGATTGCGGACGATCATGCCCATGGGATGGCCCATCAGCGAGTGGTAAAAAGCCGATAGCTCCCACGCGCCGAGATGTCCAGTGATAACCAACACGCCTTTGCCACGCGCCTGCGCGGCCAGGTAATGCTCCAGGCCCTCGGTGCGCATCCAGTGACGCGTGTTCTCAGCGGTAAAGCGCGCCATGCGGCAGAACTCGACCAGTTGCCAGCCCAGATGAAGATATACGCGCTTGAGAATTTTTTTTCTGGCTTGGGACGAGAGCCTCTGGGAGGGCCATTTCAAGATTGCGCACGCCCACCCGCCGCAACCTGCCGAAGCACCAGTAGACGGCAAAGGCTATCGCGTAGGCCGCGAGGCGCGCCAATCCCCGCGGCATGCGGCCCAGGCAGCCGGCAACGGCTCGGACCAGCCAATACTCCAGATTTTCCTGCATCGCTGAACGCAAAAAACAGTGTAGCCGCTCGACGCCGTATTCGCTGCCAACGAATAGCGGCGATGTTTTTCGGCCGGTGGGGGTTTCAGCTCACAACTCGGGGCTTTTCGGCCCCTCAGCTCACGAAAACATCCAAAAGAACGATTTTTTGCGCGGGAATGCATAATTTTACGGAGCGAGATCACTCAACTAAGTGATTTATTTTGTGTCAGATCGCAAAGGCATCTCGGTTTCACAGCCGAATTCATGCGTTTTTGTCTGTGGATTGCGGCGCTTGGATGCAACCGGAGAGCGGCAGCAAGCAACTAAATCATTGTTGGGCATGTTTCTCTTCGCGCCCCGTCGTCTTTGTTACCCGTCGTCTTTGTTACCTGTCGTCTTTGTTCCCGTAGTTTTTGTGCTCCTTTATCTTTGTGCCCCGTCGTCTTCGTAACCAGGTACGCCGATGGGCCTACGCGATGGGGCTGCGATCACCATCCGGAAGACTCGGCACGCTTCGTTTTTGGGGTCGTGTGGAGGCTTCCTAAATGCGCCGCCCGCTGAGGAAATTTGCCGGAATGCGGAAAACTTTTGCCTGCCGACGCCCGGGCTCGTCGCAGGCCGAAAGACGATCGATCAGCCTGGCAGAGCTCCCCTGGACACTGAACGGTCCTTTGGGAGGTGTTAATATGTTTCGCTGGAGGGGTTGCTAATGAATCAACGAGTTCTGCAATGCGCCTACTTAGTTCCATTGTTCAGTCTGGTCCTTTTACCCATGGGTTGCAAAAAGCCTCCACCTATCACCCTGGCCTGCAACGCTAGCGCCCCCGCAGTCTTTCCCGGGGATCCTCTCACCGTTACGGCAACCGCCGGATCGATCAACCCCAACAAGAAAACCAACGTGCTTTATAGCTGGAGCGGCACGGGTGTAACCGGTAACGGCAACTCGGCAACTGTCGCCACGAGTTCGCTCGCCCCCGGCAGCTACTCCGTAAAGGCTGAAGTGAAGGAAGGCAAGAAGGGCAAGGAAGGCCTGAAACCGGGCGAGAGCGCGCAGTGCCAGTCCGACTTCACGGTGAAGGCATTCGAGCCGCCCACGATCTCCTGCTCGGCCAATCCCACGGAAGTTCCGCCCGGTGGAACGGCGACCGTTACGGCCACCGCTGTCAGCCCGCAAAACCGCCCGCTGACCTTGAGCTACTCCGCTACTGCCGGCACCATTACGGGCAGCGGCAACACCGCGGCATTCTCCTCGGCCGGGGCGCCGACCGGTGCTGTGGGCATTACGTGCACGGTTGTAGACGACAAGAACCACACCGTTAGCTCGAATACCAATGTGACGGTTCTGGCTCCGCCTCCGCCGCCTCCAGCGCCCAAGACGCAGGCGCTCGGCTCGATCAGCTTCAGCGGCGACGCCAAGCGGCCTACGCGCGTGGATAACGAAGCCAAAGCGCGCCTTGACCAGATCGCTCTTAACCTGAAACAGCAGCCTGACTCCATGCTGGTCATCGTTGGCGATGCAAATGCCAAAGAGATGGCCATGACGGCAAAGGAACAGAAGCGGGCAATGCACAACAAGCACGCCAAGGTTGATAACTTTGCCGCCCAGCGCGCCGTCAACGTCAAGGACTACCTGGTCACGGAGCAGGGCATCGATGCTTCGCGCATCACCACCGCGACCGGAACGGCAGACGACCAATCGGTGCAGCTCTATCAGGTGCCTGCGGGCGCGACCTTCGCGAACGACGTGCAGGGAACCATGCCGGTGGACGAGACTGCGGTCAAGCCTCAGGCACGGAAGCCTCTCAAGTAGTTCCACCGATGGTCTAACCCGGCAAGGGCAACAGCCCGACACCGATAGGCGCTGATTTGCCACGCGACCCACGCCCTGCGTGGGTCGCGTGCTTTGTGGAAGAAGCGGCGGGGCCAGAAAAGTGAGCCGCGCTCGCGGCACGGCGGGTGTCGTGCCGTTACAAAACAGCTTCAAACTGAGCCAGCACCCCGAGCTTCAGACCCACCACGCAAACGCATATAATCGTGGGGATAAATAGTCTCCTTGCCCGGATGAAATCGATGAAAATTACAACTGCTTTTCTGTTCCCTCTGATTTGCTTTGCCCCGCTTTCGATAGCCGCCTCCACCGGCGCGCGAGCGAATGGATTGGCCGATCTGCCTCCTCTTCCCGCTGCCGGCGCTCCCCGGCCGTCCGGACCCGCGGGCGGATTGAAGGTCCTCGACTGGGCAGGATTTTCTTCCGCCATCACCTACACCTTTGACGATTCGCTCCCCTCGCAGCTTTCGAACTACGCGCAGCTCCATGCGACCGGCGTTCGCATGACTTTTTTCGAGGTGTCAGGCATTGGGTATGACGCCGGCTGGCAACAGGCCGTCAACGACGGAAACGAACTCGGCAATCACACCGCGCATCACTGCCATTCCGACGGAACCGGCTGCGGATTCGGCTTCAAAACCTGGACCGGCAGCATTGCCGCCGAATACGACGAGTGCAACCGGTTCCTCGAAAAGAGCTACGGCGTCACCGATGTCTGGGACACGGCTTCGCCCTACGGCGATACCGGTTACGATGCAATCGCGGCGACGAGGTTCTTCCTCAATCGCGGTGTACAGGATGGGCAGATTGCGCCCGGCGATTCTACCGACGCCTACAATCTGTTCTCTTACGTGGCCGGGGCCGGCGAAACGGCTTCCATCTTCGATGCCCACATCGACTCTGCCCGCTCCGCTCACAAATGGCAGATATTCCTCTTCCACTCTCTCGGCGTTGACGGCGGATATGCTCCCGTGAATCCTCCCGAAGTAATCTCCAGCATCAACCACGCGAAATCGTTGGGCGATGTGTGGGTCGACGATCAGGTGAACATCGGCGCCTACTGGGCCGGCCAGAAAGCCATCTCCAACGGCGTTACCACGCACTCCGGCAATGACATCGTCGTCTCCTGGAAGCTTCCCGCGCATTTTCCGCCCGGCCGCCACGTGCGCGTCACCGTCACGGGAGGCACTGTGACGCAGGCAGGCGTGGCTCTTCCCTGGAACAGCGCCGGGTACTACGAAGTTGCCCTCGATGCGGGGTCGCTTGACCATTACCCCGTAGCGCGCCTTCGCCAATCAGACCGCGTCGATTCGCAAGGTGAACTCGGATGTTTTTCCCCAATGCTCCCTGGCGTAATCTTCCCCGCAAAACACTCTCGAACCTCGGCGGAGCGGCCGAAGTCACCCGTTGTGTTTGCCGGTCTGGAACATCCACCGCACGCCGAACTTGTCGTTGAGAGCTCCGTAGAACCCAAAGAAGGTTTCCTTCAAGGGATTGGTCACCTTCGCCTCTTGCGAGAGCTTTTCGAATACGGTTTTCAGATCCTGAAACGATCCGCCGCTCAAGAACAAACAAACGGTATTGCCGCGAACGGGCGTCTCGTCCAGGGCCAGCCAGTCCGAGGCTGAGATCTCCATCTGCCCTCCGCGAAGATGCGCATTCAGCACCTTGTCCTGCTGAGCCGCTGACATCTGATCCTTCGCCGGGCTGTCCGTCACCTTGGTCAGCGTAAGTTCGCCTCCAAGGCACGACTGGTAAAACTCCATCGCCTCCCGGCACCTCCCATCGAACAACAAATAGGGCATCAGGACGATCATCTTCCCTCCTCTCGATTTCTGCATTTGTCCACTTGCGGTAAAGCACATCGGCAATGCGGCCACAGCCGCTGCCGAAGTCGCCGATCGAAAAAACCGCCTTCTAGAAAATGCCTTCGTCCCCGCCATCGCTGCTCTCCTCCCAATCCCGTTTCCGCTTCGCGCGGTTATTCTTCGCTGTCGAGTAAATCCTTGAGCAAGTCCATTCGCCGCTCCCACTCGGTTCGGTGCTCGCGCACCCATTTCTCCAGCGCATCCAATCCCGCGGAAGCCATCTGGCAAGTCCGCACCCGCCCCACCTTCTCAGTCGCCGCCAGCCCGCTGGCCTCAAGGATTTCCAGATGCTGTCCTACCGCAGTCAGCGTGATGCCGAGCAGATCGGCCAACTGCGAAACCGATACCGGGCCCCGGCGCAGCCGATCCAGGGCGCGCCGCGTGCGATCTCCCAGCGCATGAAATACCCGATCGATCTCCGCCCGGCGTCTAGTCATCAAATCGCCGCCTATTCATCACGAAACCGTTTCCTGGGCCAAGCCGTATCGCCACAGGCCGCACACGGACCTTCGCCATTTTGGCTGCAGCCGCTGTGATCTACTCTTCGCCTGCCACTGCCACAAGGTTGTCCGCAATTGCATTCCATCCCTGCTCGCGCAT
>CAVXOO010000246.1:0-8510 GCA_963762945.1 uncultured Acidobacteriaceae bacterium
GCAATAGAAAGAGCGGTTTTCCAAACGCCGGCTATGCGCACCCTGATTATCACCACCTCGGCCGGTAGAGATGAGCTCACCCGCCGAGGCGCTACGGCTTTAGGCTCTGTTGAGATACATGCTTTGGAGTCGAGTGGTGGCAGCATCGCGCCGCAGGCGATCCTGCAGCTGCTGCAGTCGCAGTTTGAGGTAAAGACGCTTCTTCATGAGGGCGGGCCGACATTGTTCGGACAATTTCTGGCGGCAGAAGCAGTAGACGAACTTTTTCTGACGCTATCGCCCCAGATCGCGGGCCGCAAGGACGATGCGGCTCGACCGGCAATCCTGCAAGGGGTGGAGTTTATGCCGGATTCTGCGCCTTGGTTTCAAATTGTCAGCGTCAAGCAAAAGGCTGCGTATCTATATTTGCACTACCGGCTTCGCCGGAGCTAAAACCTCTCTTCTGTCCTCCTTCTCTTCTACGGGTTTCCGATCTCGAGGACAATCTTGCCGGGCTTGTGTGGCGCGCCCGCAAGCATGTCCTGCGCCTGGCGCGCCTCCGAAAGCGGCAGCACCGAGCCCACGCGTGCTGTGATTCTGCCCGCGTCAAACAATGCTGTGATCGTCTGCAAACGCGCCGTGGTCACCTCTGCATAGAAGAAAATGGCCTCCGCCGGCAGCGGCTGCGTGGAGACAGATGTGACGAGTTTGCCTCCGGGTTTCAACGCCGCGATGCTGCGCAGAAATGTACTGCCCCCGACCGTGTCGAGGATGGCATCCACCTGCGGGAGGTCCTTCTCGAATGCTGGCTTACCGGAGTCGATAATGGATTTCACGCCCAATGAACGGAGCAGGTCTTCGTCGTCGAGGTGGGCGATGGCGACGACCTCTATTCCGGCGTCTACGGCCATTTGTACGGCGTAGGCTCCCACGTTCCCAGCAGCTCCCACGACCATCACCGTTTGCCCGCGAGTCGCCTTTGCATACTGGAAGAGCATTTGCCAGGCGGTCACCGCAATGACGGGAGCCGACGCTGCTTCAAGGTAATTCAGCGACTGCGGTTTGCGGGCGACCATGTTCGCCGCAGCTACGGCGAACTCGGCCAGGGCGCCACAGAACTGCGGGTTGGTGACGCCATAAACTTCGTCAGCCGGCGCCAAGCCGGTAACGCCGGAGCCAACCTTGTCGATGACGCCGGAGAAATCCGAACCGAGGGTAAGCGGAGGTTGCGGGCTGACCTTGCTCTTGCCCTCGCGGATGATCGCGTCCCAGGGAGCGACACCCGCGGCCATCACGCGCACCAGAGCGTCGCCGGGGCCCGGCGACGGTACGGGCACATCCTCAACCACTACGACATCGGGCGGCCCGAAGCTATGGATTCTGGCTGCTTTCACGGCTGATTCCTACTTACTGCGAGAAAGCCCGCGCAGCCTTTCTCGCAGCGGTGAATGCAAAAACGCAAAGCCGGATCAGCCCCCACTTACCGGCTCACTTCTTCTTCGCGTTCAGTGCCGGCAGTAGAAGTTTCAGAAGCGCTTGGTCCGAGAACGGATTCTGACCCGAGATCAACTCACGATCCTGAAGGGCGTAGCTCCCCCATGGAGCGACCACACTTACGTCACCGCCCGCGGTACGCAAGGCGAAGTCCGGGTAGAAGAGAACCTTACCATGAATCTCCATCGGCTCCCGCTGCTGCTCTTCTGCCGTCGAAAAGATCGTCATCTTATATCCGGCGTAAATCCAGCCTTTCGCCTTGGCCTGTGCTCCAGCGGTATCGCCCGCCGACAGCGCGGCGACGAACTCCTTCGATTCGGGAAGCGCGGAGAGCAGTGAAATCGGGCCATGGCAGAGCACCGCAGTAGGCTTCGATTTTTCATGGAAATGTCTCATCGCGATGCCCGCGTTGGGATCATCGAGAAGATCGATCATAGGGCCATGGCCGCCGGGCACGAAAACAGCGTCGTATTGATCCAGGCCCGATGCAACGACATCCGAGATGCGAGTTGGATTTCTGAGCCCAGTCAGGCTATCGCGGAATTTGAAATAGTCCTGGAGCCTGGCCTCGTCTCCGCCGAAGAAATCGGGGACAGCGGAATGGAGATCCAGTTGCGGCGTGTTGCCTTTGGGGTTGGAGAAAGTGATTTCGTAACCTTCCTCCATCAGGGCGCGAACCGGCACCGTCAGCTCGTTGAGATAGTAACCAGCGCCGGCATAAACCTTGCCATCTTTCAATGGCAAGCCGTATCCGCTCGAAACCATCACTAAGACTTTTCCTTTTGTTGTCATTTTGTTCTCCACTTAGAAATCGAGTCTGTTTCTGGCATGGGCGAGTAACTCCATCAAATCCGAGATAAGTCGCGCGTCTTATGCCCCCGGGAATCCGAACATCAGCCACGACTGATTGGCGACCCAATGCGGGTACAGCTTCGTCATCTGATCGAACAGCTCCTGGTCGGACTTCGCGGTTTTCTGCAGCCGATCGAAGTCCTGGAGGTAACGCTTGGTCTCTGGGATTGTCGAAGGAGAGTCAGGCGCCCCAGGTTTCTTATGACCGGCGACAACCATCGCCGGCTTCAGCGCCGCTAGCCGGTCCAGGTCCGCGATCCAATTCTTTCGGCTCTCGGGAGTGGTGTCGCCGACGTAAACGCGGCATTGGTTGTACACAACGTCGCCAGCCACGATCAGGCCGATCGACGGAACATATAGAGACGTCGAATCGGGACTATCCGTGCGGCCCTGCTTGATGATGCGCAATTCCTGCCCCTCGAGAGTGAACGTGTCGTGTTCATAGGACTCGGGTGGGATCAACTTGGTCGGCACCTGTCCGGGAAACATCCGACGGGCCAGCCGCTCGACGATGGGAGTGAAAGACATCTGCATGGCGCTCACCGCCTCGGGTGTTGCTATCGCCCGAGCGCTCGGGAAACGGTCGAGCAGAATGCTCAGACCGTAAAAGTGGTCGAAGTGGGCGTGCGTTATGTAGATGGTCTCCAGGTTGCGGTTGTGCAGAGCCACCCAATGCGCGAGCGCCTCGGCCTCGGCCACTGTCCCCATTGCGTCCACCAACACCGCGTCGTATTCGCCGAAGATTAAGGTCAACGTGATTGGGTCGAAACCGAGCGCTTCGCCGAAGGGCTTCGGCCGCTCCCCAACCATGGTCTTTCCCGGCGCGGTAAAAACGTTCACGCCGAGCTTGCTCGAATCTCCAGCCGCGGTCGCGCGCGTTGTCTCTTTCACTGCGTTTGGGCTGCCCATTTCGTACTCCTTTCGATTTCAGAGCCAGCGACCGTTCAAGGCAAAGATTCGCAAAAGCGCGACGGCCAGGCGCATAATCCGCATCTCTTCCCGCTGGACGCTAACCGTAAGTGAGGTCGGTGCTCTGTCCGACTTCGATGATGTAACCGTCAGGATCGCGGATGTAGCAGCGTATCTCGCCGTATTTAGGTATTGGAGCTGTGATAAACTCGGCCCCTCGACTCTTCCATAAGTCATAACATGCTTGGATATTCGCAACGCGGAAATTCATAAAGCTGTTGATGTGGTTCGGGTCGGGGACGCTGAGCGTTACCGTCGGCTTGTCGGGCGTCGGCCCGCCCCCAACGTTCAGAATCATCCAGATATTCGCAAGCTGAAGGTACGCAGGCGCATTCCCGTCACCCAGGCTCAAAATGCGAGCGCCGAAGACCTTTTCGTAATAGTGGGCCGAACGGTCGATGTCGGCGACGGTAAGAAAATGCGCGACGGACAGCCCCTCGTGCGGGGGCATCTCATAACTCTTCTGTTCGACTTCTACCGCGTTCATAGATGACTCCTTTTGTTAGGTGCTCATTACAAATTCGACGCCCCTAGTGCAGCAGCGACTCCCAGTCGGCCGGTACCCTTCCAGCGGGTCCAGGAACGGGCTGATTCCTTGGATGTGAGTGCGGCGCAGGCAACTCCGCACCCTTGATTGTCTCCTGCGTCTCGTAATCGAAGAACCAGTCCTCGCTCGGCTCAAAGCTGGCAATGATCGGATGCCCCGTTGCCGCCGCATGTCTCGACGCGTGCTGGCTCGGGGAACTGTCGCAGCATCCGATGTGCCCACACTCCGCACAGCGGCGGAGGTGAAGCCACCAACCATGCGACGCCAGGCATTCCACGCATCCGTCGCCACTCGGCCTCGAAGCGGGATTGATTCCGTGACGATGATTCTTCATACGCGAATTTCCATTTCAGCATTGCACGAACCGCGACCGGCTCAAGGCAACAGCAGGATCTTTCCCATACCGCCCTTTTCTGCCATTGCCTGAGCCTCGGCCGCTTCTCGAAGCGGCATTTTCCGGCCAATCGGGATTACCAGCTCGCCATCTCGCACCGCTTCCGCCATGAACTGCAGCGTGTCTCTGTCGAAATGCGAGAAGACCGGCGTCACCTTTATCGATGGGTACTTCGCGGCATTCTGTGGCGCTCCAACAACCGTGGCAAACACTCCTCCCGGCTTGACCTTGGCAATCAACTTCTCGGCGGTCTTTCCGCCAACCGCATCCGCAACCGCATCGACCAGCGGAAAACTCGCAATCGCGGCGTCATCGTCTGTCGCGACGACCTGGTCCGCGCCCACCGTCTTCGCCTCATCCATCTGCTTCTTCAAAACCCCCGCGATCACAGTCGCCCCGCGGTCCTTGGCAGTGAAGACCGCCGAGCGCCCGACGTTGCCGACCGCACCAACGACCATAACCGTCTGGCCCGCTTTGATTTCGGTAGCCGAGAGCAGTTGGTTGCCGGTCACGGTCACCAGCGGGAGCGCTGCCGCATCGATCAAATCGAGGCCCTCAGGAATATCCGCCAGAACCTCTGCTTTTACCACGCAAAATTCGGCGTAAGTATTGTCCGCCATTGCAAACACCTTGTCGCCGTCGGTAAAGGCTTCAACATCTGGTCCAACCTTCACCACCGTCCCCGACATATCGACTCCAATCAAGCTCGGGAAGTGCATGGGATAAAAATCCTTTGTCAATCCTGCGCGCCGCTTGTAGTCGATTGGATTCACGCTCGCCGCAGCAACCCGCACCAGCACTTCGCCAGCGCCCGCCACCGGATCTGGGTACTCCTCAAACCGCAGTTCCTCCGGACCGCCGTATTCGTGGACAACGATTGCTTTCATCCTTCATCTCCATACGCCGACTATCTGACCGGTGCATTCTTAGCTCTGCATTCGGCGTTCGTGCGTCGCAGCGCCTTTGGCGGCAGCCTCTCTTCTATTCTTTTGAGGATGAAAGCCCAGGTCGTGCCATGAGGTTTCCGCGAGGTTGACGCCGTAGTGGCTCGCAGCTTTCTCGATGTTCGCGAAGGCCAAAGCACGGTCGGCATCGGAGACGTCGATAACTTGATCGAATCGCGCCGCCGCGTTACGTACATGCTGTGCGTCGGTCAATGGCTCTTTACGCTGCTTCGGGAATGCGTAGACACTGTCCGGTAAATCGCTTTGCGTTGTCAGTTGTCCATGTCTCTCGTGAGGTTTCCAAGTCGCTTCCGGCATCTCTTTGCCATCCTCTCTTTAAGGTTGTAACTGGAGGCGAGTCCACTATCGGCCCGGGCACGAATCGACCTCGATAGAGCAATTACAACCGAGGTGCTTCGGCGAATCAATTGGACGTTGGTATTGGCAATACCTTGGTATTGGGACCGATGGATTGCAGCGCACACCACTCCGCGCCCAAATTCCCAATCCAATCTCTGGCGATAACCGATACGTTCGTCCAATAGACTCGCGATCTTGATTCTGGCGTGATGACAGTTGGGCCGGTGGGAGCAAAGATGAACGCTGGAATGGCTGTCTCTCAGATAAAGCACTTCGACGCGATCATTATCGGCACTGGCCAGGCGGGTCCGCCTTTGGCGGCTCGGTTTGCGGATGCCGGCAAAACCGTGGCCATTATTGAACGCGATAAATTTGGCGGTACCTGCGTAAACACGGGATGCACACCGACAAAGACGCTCGTGGCCAGCGCCTATGCGATCCACGTCGCCCGCCGAGGCGCGGAATATGGTTTCACCGTTAGTGACCTGAAGGTCGATATGGCGCGAGTCAAGGCGCGCAAGGATGCAGCCTCGGCTACTTCGAGTAATGGAGTTGAGGAGCGGCTCCGGGGGATGAAGAACTGCTCGGTCATCCAGGGTCAAGCCCGCTTTCAGTCGCCGAACACTGTTGTGGTCAATGATGAGGTTATCGAAGCCGGCAAGATCTTTATCAACGTAGGCGGGCGCGCTCGGATTCCAGAGATGCCAGGAATTCACGATGTCCCGCTTCTGACTAACTCATCCATCATGGACATCGATTGTTTACCTGAGCATTTCATCATCGTCGGTGGAAGTTATGTCGGGCTGGAGTTCGCTCAGATCTATCGCCGGCTTGGGAGCGAAGTTACGATTGTGGAAATGGGACCGCGCCTGATCGCACGCGAGGACGAAACGTTTCCCAAGCTGTACTCGAAATCCTGGAGGCTGAGGGAATCAACGTCCGGCTGAATGCCGAATGCATCTCGCTGATGAAACGCGATGGCGGCGTCGCCGTCGGTCTCACATGCAAGGATGGTCCGCCGGAAGTAGTGGGCACGCACATCCTTCTGGCCGTGGGGCGCATTCCCAACACCAGCGACCTGGGACTGGACCGGGCTGGGATCACGACCGATCACCGCGGCTACATCATTGTTGACGATCAACTGCAAACCAACGTGCCCGGTATCTGGGCATTGGGGGATTGCAACGGCCGCGGAGCATTTACGCATACTTCCTACAACGACTACCAGATTGTTGCGGACAATCTCTTCAACGCCGATCACCGCCGCGTGTCCGACCGGATCCAAACCTACGCGCTGTTTATCGATCCGCCATTAGGCCGCTGCGGTATGACGGACGCAGATATACGAAAGTCCGGACGCAGCGCCCTCGCCGTGAAATATCCAATGAGTCAGGTGAGCCGGGCCTACGAAAAAGCTGAGACCCAGGGTTTTATCAAAATCTGCGTCGATGCAGAGACGAAACAAATCATGGGTGCCGCAATTCTCGGAACCGGAGGCGATGAAGTAATTCATGTTCTGCTGGACGCGATGTATGCGAAGGCGCAGTACACGGTAATTGAGCGCGCCATGCACATTCATCCCACGGTTGCGGAATATCTTCCGATCGTCCTCAGTAAACTGCGGCCGCTGGCGTAGAAGGAACGCGCATGAGGTCGATCCCGGTCGCCTGATTTGGAACGCTCCGGCCAAGGCGATTGGGGCATCGCGTTCACGCCCGCAACCTTCGCATCTCAAGAGCCGATACCAAAGTATCGACGATACCATCGTCCAATTGTTCATCTCCCAGGCTTCTGCTCTGATGGATGGTGGCGAACGAATTCAATCTAGATCCTCGCGACCATGATTAGACGGCACGGCTGATTTCAGGTTGCCGAATCCTACTGAATGAAGGAACCATGATGAAACGCTTCACGCTCTTGTTGGTTGCGGTCGCAACAACGGCCGCCCTTATCACCTTCATTGCGTCTGCCACAGGTCAGCCGGATGGGCAATCCGCCGCGCCCTATGTTACCGAAATCCCTCATGGTTATCGAGACTGGCAGTGGATTTCCTCGGCCCATGAAGCGGGGGACCTCAACAGTTTAGGCGCCATCCTGGGAAACAATGTAGCGATCAAGGCCTATCGTGAAGGCAAGCTCCCGTTTCCGGACGGCACGATCATTGCTGCTTTGCACTACCGCAATGTCCCGTCGGAAGAAAACAACAAAGTCTTCGGCCAGGATCAATCTTTCGTTCCCGGCGCCCCCACGAATATTCAGTTTATGGTCAAAGACTCGAGAAGGTACGCCGCGACCGGTGGCTGGGGCTTCGCAACTTTCACGGACGGTAAACCTGCCGACGCGGCTTCTATGAAAAGTTGCTTCCCTTGCCACGAGAAGGCCAAAGATACCGACCTTGTTTTTACTCGTTATGCGCCCTGACGCAAGATAGATTCGCAAGAGAGTTTCGGGAGATAGATCGATGGGTACAAATTCGACGAGGCAGCTAGATGCCGGCGAAGCTCGTGGGGCAGCCAGCGCAGAGAAGCGGTTGAGGGAACTCGCCATCGTGCTCCCAACGCCGCCTCAGCCGTTCGGCACCTATGCGGAAGCCGTGCAGACCGGCAATCTTCTCTTTCTGACAGGAATGCTTCCCTCAGAGGGTCGTGAGGCCAAGTTTATCGGACGTGTTGGCGCAGAGCTCGACGTGGAGACAGCGCTGAGAGCAACGTTCTTAACAGCGCTCAATGCGCTGGCAGTCGCGCGAGAGTATTTGGGATCGCTCGATAGGGTTACGCGGATCGTTCGGCTGGGCGTATCGGTAGCTACTTCGGAAGATGGGCGCGATTTGCCAAAAATCGCTGACGCCGCCTCGGATTTCTTACAAGATGTTTTCGGAAGCGAGAGAAACCCTTGCCGCCTTGTGTATGGCGTGGCCAGCCTTCCGCTTGGGGCGTCCGTCGAGATTGAAGTGATTTTCGAGGTGCGAAAT
>CAVXOO010000247.1:0-7033 GCA_963762945.1 uncultured Acidobacteriaceae bacterium
GGGAGGCGCCGCGCTCTGGGAGTTGCCGGCAGTGGAGGATGGCGCCAGGGATGCCGGCGGGCCTTGCGGCCCCTGGCTCCAGCCTTCGCGCGCTCCGATCAGAACCAGAAGCCCGCAAGCGAGCAAAACTCCCGAGCGCACCACTCGATTCAACGGACCTGGACCTTCCACCTGAGTTGGACTGGGGAATGAGGGACGAGGTCTGAATCGGGGAGCCCAGGCGCCACGTCTTTCCACCGGCTTTGTCCGCAAGGCCATAGTTTTAAAGATCTGGGGCAATTGCCTGCCAAATCGGGGCAACAGCAATGACCAAAATGCCGCAAAGTGGCTTACAACGCGAAGATGCAGGGTATTGGCTCGCGTCAACTGTTGTCCTTCAGCCAATCCAAGAGGCTTCCCCCTATACTAACGAGGAAAGAGGCCAGGGCAAAGCCGAAGAGGCGATACCAGGCCAGTAAACTCCTCCGCCAGAGAAGCGATCTGAAGCCGGGACACGAGCTTTGGCGGTGAAAGCGGTTTCCCCCCGCCGTAATTATTCAAGAGGCGTGAATCGGCTTCGCGGATCGCCGGCGGTTGCAACGTTGGCTTGCGAAAGCCGTGCCATAATGAGGGACGCGATTGCGGCCACGGCAATCTCCCGCGTCGCGATCCTGCATCGAAGCAGTCAACGAAGATTATCAAGGAATTGCATGACCGACGCCCACGTTCCAACCGAAGCGCCCCACCGCACGCGTGCCAGCGGCAGCGCGGAGGCTGCGCCGGGCATCGCAAAGGGAGAATCCGCGGCCCTTGCAGCGGCTGCGGCTCTCCATTCCGCAGACGCCCAGGCGCTGGCGCGCGCCCAGGCCGGCGATCACCAGGCTTTTGCTGAGCTTTATCAACTGCATAAGCGCCGCATCTACTCTCTTTGCCTGCGCATGGTCGGCAACGTGGCCGAGGCCGAGGATCTGACCCAGGAAGTCTTCCTGCAATTGCATCGCAAAATCGCCACTTTCCGCGGCGATTCAGCTTTTTCCACATGGCTGCACCGGATGGCTGTCAACGTGGTCCTGATGAAACTGCGCAGGAAGGGCCTTTCGCTGATCTCGCTCGATGAGGCCATGGAGCCGGCCCCGGAGGCGGGTCCCAGCCGCAGCTTTGGCGCTCCCGATCCCGCGCTCAAGGGCGCCATCGACCGCCTGGCCCTGGAACGCGCCATCGCCGATCTGCCCGCCGGCTATCGCCTCATCTTTGTGCTTCACGACGTGGAGGGTTTTGAGCATAATGAGATTGCAGCCATGCTCGATTGTTCGGTCGGTAACAGCAAGTCGCAGTTGCACAAGGCGCGTCTGAGATTGCGCGATTCCCTGCGCATCGAGAACCGCCAGGAGGCGCAGCCATGAATGGCGAACCCGGCAACATGAGCTGCCCCGATTTCCAGGCACAACTTTCCGACCTGATTGCTTCAGGCGAAGACGCCGCCGCCCATCCCCACGTGCAGGGCTGCGCACGTTGCCGCGCCCTGCTGGCCGACTTAAAGACCATCGCCGAGGCGGCCCGCCAACTGTTTCCCAGTGTGGAACCTCCTGACGAAGTGTGGGAACACATTGAATCGGCTCTTAAGCGGGAGAAATGAAACCCGCACCGTATGCGGATCAGGGCCTGGCGCGACACCTGGGCGCTCGCCGGTTTTGATCCTGAACCCAAATGACCTCGATCCGAGAACTCCTCCGGGCCATGACGGCCCCATGCCTAACCTTCCCCCAGTTTTCAGCCGATAGACCCGTGGAATGGATGTTTTGGACCGGCGCAGGCAGGGCTCTACCGGTTCGCAAGAGCACTTTAGGTTGCGTTCGGACGGCAGATAGGCCGTTTCTTGTGAGCCAGTTAGCGCAGCCGGGAACCGCGGCACGTACGGCAGCGTAGTTTAGATCCGGCTATTAGCTTTTCTCGCAAGCTACGAGAAAGTTAGGAAGCCGGCTTCGGAGTCAGGTCAAACAAAGGAGATGCGCGGGAAAAGGCTCGACTTGCAACTTTTCCCTTTCTGAATTATCTAATGGTAGAAAAGTTGATACGAGGACACTCAATGTCAAACCCGCCAGTCTCCCTCTCTCCCGATTCTGCACCCAAGAGCGCACCAGGATTGCGTCTTATTTCCGTCTTGCCGGTGCGCGATACGGTTCTGTTTCCTCACGCCGTCCTGCCGTTGACCGTGGGCCGCGAAAGCTCCATCCAGTTGATTGAAGCGCTGGGCGAGGAGCGGTCGATTGTCGTCGCGGCACAGCGCGATGCGCGCCTGGACGCACCCAAGCCTTCGGACCTGCACAGCGTGGGCACCCTGGCCACCGTGCACAAGGTTGTGCGCATGCCCAACCAGAGCCGTTTTGTCTTCACCGAGGGCGTGAGCCGGGTGCGGCTGGTGCGCTTTGTCCAGTCTGAGCCGTTTATGGTGGCAGAGGTGGAGACGCTGGAGGATCTTTCCCCGGCCGCCTCGCCCGAGTTCGAGGCGCTGGTGCGCAACGTCGTCGGCCAGTTCCAGCAGATTGTCGCGGAGTCGCCGACGCTTTCCGATGAACTGCGGACGATCGCGGCGAATATCGAAGAGCCTGACCGCCTGGTCGACTTTGTGGCCTCTTCTCTGCCCTTCCTGACCACCGACGACAAGCAGCAGTTGCTCGAGACGGCGAGCGTGGTGGACCGTCTGGAGCAACTGAACAAACTTCTGGCTAAGGAGATCGAGGTGCAGCAATTGCGCGCCAAGATCCAGACCGAGGTCCAGGACCAGGTGCAGCAGTCGCAGCGCGACTACTACCTGCGCGAGCAGATGAAGGCCATCCAGAAAGAGTTGGGCGAGCAGGACGAGGGCCAGCGCGACGTAGAAGATCTGCGCCAGAAAATTGAAGCCGCGGGCATGCCGGAGGATGTCAAGAAAGAGGCGCTGAAGGAACTTGGGCGGCTGGGGCGCATGTCGCCCATGGCGGCCGATTACGGGCTCACGCGCAATTACATCGAGTGGCTGGCCGTGCTGCCCTGGAACAAGAGTTCGGGCTCGAAGGTCGATATCGGGAAGGCTCACGAGATTCTGGACGAGGATCACTACGAGCTGAAAAAGGTGAAGGACCGCATTCTCGATTACCTGAGCGTGCTGGAACTGAAGCCAGACATGAAGGGGCCGATCCTGTGCTTTGTGGGTCCGCCGGGCGTCGGCAAAACCAGTCTGGGCCGGTCGATTGCGCGGGCGCTGGGCCGCAAGTTCCAGCGCGTTTCGCTGGGCGGCATGCACGACGAGGCGGAGATCCGCGGCCATCGCCGGACCTACATCGGCGCCCTGCCGGGACAGATCATCCAGAGCATTCGCCGGGCGGAAACCAACGACCCGGTCATTATGCTCGACGAAGTGGACAAGCTGGGCCGTGACTTCCGCGGCGATCCGGCCTCGGCGCTGCTCGAGACGCTCGATCCGGAGCAGAACAACAGCTTCCGCGACAACTATCTGGACGTGCCGTTCGATCTTTCGAAGGTGCTCTTCATTTGCACCGCAAACATGCTGGACACGGTGCCGCCGCCGCTGCAGGATCGGATGGAACTCATCCCCCTGCAAGGTTACAGCGAAGAAGAAAAGGTGCACATCGCCAATCGCTACCTGATTCCGCGCCAGATCAAGGAGAACGGCATTACGGTGGAGCAGATTGAGTTCCCCGAGGATGCGGTGCGCCACATCATCCGCCACTACACGCGCGAAGCGGGCGTGCGCAAGCTGGAGCAGACCATCGGGACTGTGTGCAGGAAACAGGCGCGGCGCGTAGTCGAAGGCAAGACCGAAAAACTCGTGGTGACGCGCGAGCTGCTCAAGGAGTTCCTCGGCGGCATTCAGGTGCGCGTCGAAACCGAAGTCGCCGAGCGCGTCAAGCGCCCTGGCGTGGCCGTCGGGCTGGCCTGGACGCCGGCCGGAGGCGACATCCTCTTCATCGAGGCAAGCAAGATGAAGGGCAAGGGCAGCTTTACCATGACCGGCCAGATCGGCGAGGTCATGCAGGAGTCGATGCAGGCCGCGCTCAGTTGGGTGCGCTCGAATGCCGTGCGCCTGGGCCTTCAAGAGGACTTTACCAAGGACCTCGACATCCACATCCACGTGCCGGCGGGCGCTATTCCGAAAGACGGTCCTTCGGCAGGCGTCACCATGGCGACGGTTCTGATTTCGCTCCTTACCGACACGCCGGTACGGCAGCTAACCGCCATGACCGGCGAGATTACGCTCAGCGGCAACGTGCTGCCGGTGGGCGGAATCAAGGAGAAGTTTCTGGCGGCGCGCCGCGCAGGAGTCGATACCATCGTTCTGCCCGCAGAGAATCGCCTGAACGTCGAAGAAGACCTGACGCCGGAGATGATCTCGGGTGTGGACGTGCACTACGCCAGCCAGATTGAAGACGTGCTCGCCGTGGCCCTGCCCAGGCTGGCCATGCGGCCGCAGCCGGTTCTAACCGAGTTGCCGGTGGAAGCAGCGGCGTAACTGGTCGAAAGTGGGCCGCGAACCTGCGGCCCATTTTCGGTGCGAATTCCGATCCCCCAAATTGGGCGTGCCATTCCCGCATCGGGCCTGGCCTCAGTTTGGCCCGCGCCCCTTCTGCCCGCCGCTTGAAATCGACCGAGGTAGGTAGAGAAGGCCCGATGGGCGTCGATAGGCCGGATAGGATCTGGCGATTTTCGACGCCATCGTGGTTCTCGAAGCGCTGAGCCGCCACCTGTGAGTGACTGGCCTCATTGACCTCGGCATGGGACCGAAAGAATTCTCCATGCGTTCGTGAACCACATGGAGAGCAGGAACATGGCGGCCACACATACGATCGTTCCGCTGCATCTTTCTGGCAACACCACCGAGCAGCAGAACCAGAAGCTGCAGGACTGCCTCCACGACGCCGTGCGCAATGCCTATCTCGCGGCCATTGAGCAACTCGACCGGCAAAGCGCCCAGGCCGTGCTCGAGGAGGAGGGCATACTCAAGTCAGAGATTGCAGCCGCGGTCGAGGAAATCATCCACAACCACACGGTGAGCAGAAAGTACGAGGACGAGGAGGTGGGCTCGGATCGCGGCTATCCGTCCATCTATCGTGTGAGGCCCCTGGAAGCTCAGGTCACGGAACTCAGGACAGCGTTTCCGAAGCTCGGCGCTTGCAAAGAGAAGCTGGGCAGGCTTCCGCTTCCCGAGGGAGCCGAAGGCTGGTTTGCCATTCCGCGCTGGCAGGCCTTGGCGTCCACATACAGTGAAGCGGTTGAGAATGTTCTGGAGATTCTGGGCAAGAAACGCCGAATTGCGAACCGCATTGCCGAGCGTATGGGCGAAAAGTACCTAAGGCAAATCGAGCGCAGCCGGCTTGCGGAGACCATCCTCGCCGATCAGCAGCAGGGATGCGACATTCTGGTTGTAGGTGCGCAGTTCGGTATGCTGCATCGCGGCAGCTCCGCCCGGCGCACGCGCGCCTCCCTCGCGGGCAACGAATTCTGCCTGGGAGTCTTTGCCATCGCGTGCATGCTGCTCACCCATCGCGAACGGCTTTCGGACGGCGATTCCCTGATGCTGGATTGCGGGGGCGACGAGTACTCACCGCGGGCCGATTACACCTTCGACCGCGTGCCTCTCTTCGACTTTGACATTGCCGGCATCGAATTCAGCATCTTCTACGAGGACCGCGCCCGCAACCTGTGGGGAACGCCGACAGGGTTTCTCTATAAGCTGGCTTGAACCGCCCTTCCTCGTCAGCTCCGGATTCCAGCCTGCCGCGTCTAACCTGCAGGCGGTATTCTTTCGAGTGATGCAAGTGCAAGCGATCCCGTTCGGCGTCTTGAAGGACTGGCTGGGCTCCTCCGCAATGACATTGGAGCTGCCAGAGGGCGCCTCCGTGGCCGTGCTTCTGGAACGCTTGCGCACGACGCTGCCAGCCGGCGCCGCGACCGGGATTCTCGGCAGTATCGCGGTCAGCGTCAACGCCGAGTATGCCCAGGCCGCACACATACTGCACGACGGAGACGAGGTGGGCCTGCTGCCCCCGGTCTCCGGCGGGACTGCGCGTCCAGCGAAACTTTTGGACGAGATTGGTGCTGAGCCGCCGGTTCCCGTGGCCTTGACCCGCGAGCGCATCGATGCGGAGAGAATCGTCTCCGAAGCCAAACGCGGCGAGGATGGCGCGGTGGTGGTCTTCGACGGCATTGTGCGCAACCACACGCTCGGACGCCGCACGCTTTATCTTGACTACGAAGCCTATGAAGAGATGGCCCTGCGCCAGATGCGCGAGCTGGCCGCAAAGGCGCGCGAACGTTTTGGCGTCAGGCAGGTGACGATGGTGCATCGGCTGGGGCGTCTGGAGATCGGCGAGACCAGCGTGCTCATCGTTGTTTGCTCCGCACATCGCAGCGCCGCCTTCGAGGCCTGCCGCTGGCTGATCGATTCGCTGAAACAGAAGGTGCCTATCTGGAAGAAAGAAACCTTTGCCGACGGCGCGGTCTGGGCGCCAGGCGAACCATTCCCGAAGGAAATCGCAGTTGAACCCTCGGAGGCGCCGCATGAAGATGAGTGACTTCCGCGGCGTCACAAAATACATCGTCCTCGCTGCGCTGCTCGGGCTTGCGCCGGTTGCGCTCGCCGCGCAAAATCCCGCCGCCAGCTTTCAGGTTGAACGTGAAGCTGGTAAGCATCTTCGTCAACGTGACCGACCAGAACGGCGCATTGGTGGGCGGGCTCGTCAAGGACGATTTCGCGGTTTACGAGGACGGGCGTCCGCAACAGATTGCCGTATTCGAACGGCAATCGGAGCTGCCGTTGAACATTACCCTGGCCATCGACACCTCGGGAAGCGTGCGCAAGGACATGGACGAGGAAGCGGCTGCGGCGCGTCGTTTCGCGCATGCCATGCTGCGCCCGCAGGATCTGATGAGCGTGCTCCAGTTTGCCACGGAGGTGCGCGTGCTGCAGCCGTTCACCAATAAGGCGGCGCTAATCGACCGCGCGTTAGGTGAGTTGCGCGGCGATTGGGCCACCGCAGTCTACGACGCCATCTCT
>CAVXOO010000248.1:0-10731 GCA_963762945.1 uncultured Acidobacteriaceae bacterium
GCCCTCAAGCCGCTTCTTGAGAACGTAAGTTGCCACCGTCCACATCTGGGAGATTGGAACTGCCATGATTGAGTGAACCCTCCGAAAGCTCGTAGCCGGTAGCTAAAAGCCCTCATGTATTCTCAAATTTTCTGCGGCGCGTAGCTACGGGCTACAAGCTACCGGCTACAAGCTGCTGTTTCTTTCCATCGCCCGCTTGTAGGTGGTGAGCGCCATCAGCGGGAAGTACTGGCGATACATCGTGTACGCCAGGTAAAAAACTTTGGGGAAGCCGGTGCCGGTAATGATGGACTGGCGCGTGCGGCCATCGCCCATCGATTCCTCCCAACTCCCGTTTCGCGCTGCTGTTCGAGCAGCCAGCGCACGCCTTTGGCGATGGAATCGGAACGATCGTCGCCGGCAGCGAGCAAAGCCATCAGCGCCCATGCCGTTTGCGAAGGCGTGCTCACACCCGTGCCACGCGTATCGGGCTCGTCGTAGGTGCCGCAACTCTCGCCCCAGCCGCCATCGGCGTTCTGCACCATGCGTATCCACTCCGCGGCCTGCTGCACCTGCGGTTCCAAATGATCGACGCCGATGGCGTCCAGTCCGCGCAGCACCAGAAACGTGCCGTAGATGTAGTTCACGCCCCAGCGTCCGAACCAGCTTCCATCCGCCTCTTGCTCCCTGAAGATGAAATCGATGGCTCTCTTGACGCGTTTATCTTCGCGCGTGTAACCGTAGACGGCCAGCATCTCCAGCATGCGCCCCGTGATGTTGACGGTGGGCGGATCGAGCATGGCATTGTGATCGGCGAAGGGAATGAACTGGAAGATCATCTTGGTATTGTCTTTGTCGAAGCTGCCCCAGCCGCCGTTCTTGCATTGCATGGCAAACTCCCAAGCAATGGCACGCTGCGCCACCTGGTGCTGGTAGCGTTCGCGGGGATTGTTGACCTTGCTCAGCGCCAGCAGAACCTGCGCCGTATCGTCGGTGTCGGGATAAAACTCGTTATTGAACTCGAAGTACCAGCCGCCCGGCTCGGTGTTTGGAACCTTCACGGCCCAATCGCCCTTGTGACGGACTTCCTTCGCAAGCATCCAATCAACGGCCTTCAACATGCGCGGATCGTTGCGCGGCACACCGGCTTCGCCAAGCGCGTAAACGGCCTGCGCCGTATCCCACACCGGGGAAACGCAGGGCGTCATGCGGAAGGTGGGCTCGGGCATGCCGGGCGTTGGGCCCTGTTCGATGCCGAGTTTTTCAAACTCGTCGCGCGCGCGGATCACCTGCGGATCGTCTTCCGAGTAGCCCAGACAGCGCAGCGCAACGATGGCGTTCAGCATGGCCGGATAGATGGCGCCGAGGCCGTCGGTCATCTCCAGGCGCTCGAGCAGCCATTTTTCCGCGCGCTTCAGGGCCAGCGTGCGCAAGGGGCGAATGTGCACTGCCTCGAACCAGTGTGTCAGCCGGTCCAAAGCTAGGAAAAAATTACGCCACGAGATGAGATGCTTGCGATCCATGCGCAGGCGCAGGACGGAGTTGGCGCGGCCCCCGACATACAACTCGTCAATTCCCTGCTCCGGCGGAATCTTTTTGAAGGGCTTTTTGGCGTACATGATGGCCAGCGGCACAATAATCGACCGCGACCACGACGAGATTTCGTAGATATTGAAGTAGAACCACTTGGGAAAGAGGACAATCTCAGGCGGAATGGCTGGAACCGCGTCGTAGTCGTATTCGCCCAGCGCACAGAGATACATTTTGGTGAAGGTGTTGCAAGCGGTGACGCCGCCGTGCTCGAGCACCCACTCGCGGCATTTTTTCAGGCGCAGATCGCCGGCGCCGATGCCCATCAGCTTGGCCGCGGAGTAGCATTTGACCGAGAGCGAGATGTTCCCTGGGCCGCCGGGATAGATGCTCCAGCTTCCGTTCTTCGTTCTGGTAGCGCATCATCTCGGTGAGCGCGCGGCGCAGCCGGCCGGGATCGCCGCTTTCGAGCACCGTGTGCAGAAAGATATAGTCGGCCTCGAGCATCGAGTCGGCTTCCAGCTCCCCGCACCAGTAACCGTCCGCGTGTTGCAGGCCGAGTAGAAAATCACTCGCCCGCGCCATGGCCGATTCCACTTCTGCCATGTCCGCGTCAATTCGCCCAAATTTAGGGCGGGCAAATTTGGACTCTGCGAAAACGCGCGCTGCGGATTGTGTCTTTTGCTGCTCTGGAATCATGCGGTTTGATTCGCCTCTGTTTCCGGGGAAAGCGAGTCTGCCTGTAGCCATCTGCGGATTCCTGGCGCTCAATTGCGAACGCCGGTCCTTGCGATCGAATGCTAGTTGACGGGTACCGGTCCGTCGGCGCCGCCGATGGCCTGCACGATCTCCGGGGGCAGGCCGAAACGAACATTTTCCGGCATCACCTCAACCTCTTCCACGTTGTCAAAGCCGTTTTGGCGCAGATAATTCACCACGTCTTCCACCAGCACCTCAGGAGCCGAAGCCCCCGCGGTCACGGCCACGGTGTCGATGCCGGTCAGCCACTCGCGGTCGATGGCCTGGGAGTTCTCAATGAGGTACCCAATCGTGCCCAGGTTGCGCGAGACTTCAACCAGGCGGTTGGAGTTGGAGCTGTTTGTCGACCCCACCACCAGCACCAGGCCGGCATTGTGCGCCACGTTGCGCACCGCCACCTGGCGGTTCTCCGTGGCGTAGCAGATGTCCTGCGAGTGCGGCCCGACGATGTTGGGGTATTTGAGTTTGAGCGCGTGAATGATGTCATGCGCCTCGGAAAGACTCAGCGTGGTTTGCGTCAGATAGGCCACGCGGTCGGGATCGGGCACCACCAGCGCTTCCACCTCGGCCACGTTCGAAACCACCTGCGTTACGTCCGGCGCTTCGCCCAGCGTGCCCTCGATCTCGTCGTGGTCGCGGTGGCCGATCAGCACCAGCGAATACCCCTGCTTGGCAAATTTGACGGCTTCAAAGTGCACCTTGGTGACAAGCGGGCAGGTGGCGTCGATCACCTTCAGATTGCGGCCCTTGCTGCGGTCGCGGACGGCTGGAGAAACCCCGTGCGCCGAATAAATCACACGCTGGCCGTCGGGCACGTCGTCGATTTCGTGCACAAAAATCGCGCCCTTTTCCGCCAATTCGTTTACGACATATCGGTTGTGGACGATCTCACGGCGCACATAGATGGGCGCGCCGAACATCTCAAGGGCGATTTTGACGATGTCGATGGCGCGCACCACCCCAGCGCAAAAACCGCGCGGCTTGAGCAGCAACACCCTCTTCTGGCTGGGGGAAGCCTCTGGGGAACCGTGACGGGGAATGGAATCGAGGACAGTTGTGGTCACATCTTCAAGTATACCAACCGGCGAGACGAAACGATAGGCAAGAAAAGGCCTGTTTGCGGCGCCTGTCGTGCAGGAGCCAATGTACGGACGGAGGCGTGCCTCCCGGTCGCAGGAATGAGAAGGCGATGCTTCAGAAGTGGCGGCTTCGCCGAACGCCGCGCAACTCGGATCGGGGGTCTCCGACCAGACACCAACGCGACCGCCCAGCCGATCGTCGCGGCTGGACGTTCGCTTGAATTACGCAAGTTTCGGTACGCTCAGGGTTAGTGCCGATTGGCGTCTTCGGCGGCCATCTTCAATTCCCTGTTCGCCTGATCCAGCAAGTCCTTGGCCTTGGCAGCATGGCCGTGCATGTCCCACTCGTTGGCCTGCTGGGCGTCGGTAATCCTCTGGTACGCCTGCGTAACCAACCGCTGGGCAGCGGCCAGGTTGGGGTGTTTTCCAGGGTTGATGTCCCGCTCTGGTTGAGCAAGAGCGAATCCGCCGGCAAGCATTCCGGCACTCAGCAGGGCTGTAAAGACAATAGAACGTCTTTTCATAGGGGAGAATCCTCCGGCAGCAGCCTTACACACCGCGCGATCCCCGCGCAAGTGAAAAAACGCGCAATTCCGCGCCTGAATTCCCGAGTGAATTGCCGGACCCGGACCGCCCGCCATTTGTTCCCCCCTCCCCCACTCAGAGCTCGCACGCAGTGGTCACAGTAGCTCTGTAAATAGTTTTGCCAGGCGGCATACTAAGCTATGAAAAAAATCCTGTTCGCGCTCGCACTCCTCTTCTGTCTCGAAGTCCCCTATGCGGCACAGGCGCAGGTCGTAGTGGTAATACACCACCACCGCCACCACCACCATCATCAACACCCCCACCTCCAGATCAACCCGTAGTTGCTTGAAAATCCCGTTGTCCCACCCTTGCCTCGATCGCTTTCCTCGCATAAGAAACGTCAAGGATGGGGCGTCCCGGTTCCCATTCGTACTGGATGAAGTCTCGGTCGAAAAACGCCGAGGGACTCCAGCCTTCGTCGCCGGCCCTCATTAAGAGAGCGGCAAATGCGCGATCAGAAAATTCATGGGAGTTTCGGCAGAAGTCACTGCACGTACACAAGCTCGATCCATCCGCGTTTCACCCGCGAGTCTCTCGTCGCGTGCCTGGCATTGCCTCCATAAGCCGCAGCCATGCGAGAACCGCCAGCGGCATCATCACCAGCAGCGAGACCAGCGTGCCAGCCTTCAGGATGTCCGTTGTCGCCCACAGCTTCCCCGTTGCGTCGGCAACGATCGCGGGAGCCATCGGCAGGCGCAGAAGCAGCGGATTTCCCAGCGCGCAAATGGCATACATGGCGACGGCGGTTCGCCACACAGATTCCGGCACCGCAGCGGGAGATACCGACCGGGCCCGGCACCAAAGCGCAAACGCCGTGTAATAGACCAGCGCCATCCCGAACCAGCCGAAGAAATTGCTCAATGGAACGCCAAAGTACACACCGCCGTCTCTCCATATCCAGGCGCGATCCACGGTCAACCAGTCTGCTTCCATGGAGAGATCCCACGCCACCATGATGAGGCTTGCCAGAAGCGGTGCGGCCGCCACGCGCACTCCCGAAAGCGTCTGGTTGCAAACCCCAAGAATCAGCAGGCTCAGCGTCCAGGAAACATAGCCGATGCCCACATAAGCAAGCACCAGCATCAGGGGAAGATGGAAGGGGCCAGGCCCCATCACGCCCGTAAATGCGTAATGCCCGAAGGGAAATCCGGTACGCAGGCTCAAAAGCTCCGCCGCGCCACCGACGGCAATGCAAAAACCGCAAAAGACGAGGATTCCCCTCCGGCCATAGACGATGCTGCCGTGGATGAGCGCAAATACCGCGGGAGGAACCACGTGCAGCACGACGATCGAGAGCGCCGGCAATCGGTCCGCGAAGAGCTGGCAGATGCGCCCCATTGCATAGAGCGCCAGACAAACCACAAGCGCGGCAAAACTTGTTTTTCTCATGCAATCGAACCCGACCTAATTATCAAGATACATGGCCGCGCACCAGGCGGCACGGCAGGCAAGAAATGCGCCGCAACGCGCACTCCTGGCCACGAATACGCGCGAAGATTCTTCGACACTTTCTCGGTGGGTTAGTATTTCATCAGCCACGCATGTTGGCGAGAAATCTTTGGCATAGCCACAACCATAGGAGTGACAATGCCTGCCCGAGGTGCAATCCGCAAACCCGCCACCGCTCAATACTGTGTGCTTGCCGTGCTTTTACTCATCACGACGGCATATCAGATGAGACGCACGCAGTTCATCCTCGATTGCATTCAGGACCGGACGGTCGCGGTCGACCCTCCGGGGTCACTCAAGAGCGATCAGCCCGTGGTCACCGAGGTCGAACCCGAGACCGCCCGCGCTGGACTCGACAAGGGCGACACCCTTCTCGCCGTGGATGGGCGTCCGCTCGAAAGAGAGACCCAGTTTGACGGCAAAATCGAGCATGCGCGGCCGGGAGACAAACTGGAACTCACAGTCCGGCATCCCAACGGCAACATACAAAACCTGTCGATTCCCCTCGTGGCGCGGAAACACTCAGCCAGCGATAACTGGATCTTTGCCCTCGCGCTGCACGTGGTGCTCCCGCTGGCATGCGTATCTCTGGGCTTCACCGTGGCGTTTCTGCGTCCGCGCGAACCGATGGCCTGGATTCTGCTGGCGCTCTTGCTCGGCTTCAGCCAGATCTTCGGAATTACCTTGGAAGACGCCGACGGCACCCTGGCCAGCAATCTGGCAATGGCCTTTAAAGGGGCCTTCAGCGCTACGTGGACTTTATGGCTTCTCCTGCTGGGCATTTATTTTCCCGAGCGCCTGGACTTCGAGCGCCGCCACGGCTGGATCAAATATCTGGCCATCGTGCCGCTAATGCTGGTTGCAGTCTTCGGGCTTGTCGCGCTAGTGGCTCAATTACAGGGCTACGCTGCCTTAGCCGTTCTGCACCGGATTTTTCCGGACAAGTACACCCCGCAGCTAACAATACTTATAGGGTCCATCATCCTCGCCGCCATCGCGGCTTTCTTTGTTCTCATCGTTGCCAAGTACTTCGTCGCCTCCACACCGGACGCAAAACGGCGTCTGCGGCTCCTCTACGGTGGACTGTTTTTCGCCCTGATGCCCACCCTTTCACTGGTCATCGCCGGCATCATTCTCAAAAAGGGGCTGGACGAATTTCCTGCGTGGATCGAACTCCCCTGTCTGCTGCTGACTCTGCTCTTCCCGGTCACGCTGGCTTACAGCATCGTCGCTTACCGAGCTATGGATATTCAGGTGGTGGTGCGCCAGGGCTTGCGTTACACTCTGGCCCGCCGCGGCGTGGGTGTCTTGCAGGCAGTGGTCACGGCGCTGCTGGTGGTCGTCATGGCCCACCTGGCGCAGGTGCATCAGGCCACGCCGAACGACAGCCTTCTCATCATCGTGATAGGCCTCGCCATCATCTTTCTGCTTGGGCGCGGAGCGCAACGCGCGGGCCTTTGGATCGACCGCCGCTTCTTCCGCGACTCCTACAACGCCGAGCAGGTGCTGATGGAACTCGGCGAGCAGGTGCGCACTGTCGTCGAAATGCGCCCGCTCTTGGAGATGGTCTCGCGCAAAGTTTCCGAGTCTCTGCACGTGCCGCAGGTCGCGGTGTTGCTCGGCGGCGTTCACTACCGGCTGGCCTACGCGCAGGGCTTTGACGAAGCCATGCAGGTTGAGTTCGGCGACCATTCGGCAACGGTGCGCCAATTGCTGGAAGAGCAGCGCCCGACCCGCGTTTATCTCGACGATCCAGCCAATTGGGTAAACCACGAGCCCGACGTGTCGGATGAGGAACGCAGCATGTTGCAGCGCATGCGCTCCGAACTGCTGGTGCCGCTCCAGGCCGCGGGACGCCTGCTGGGTTTCATCAGCCTGGGCCAGAAACGCTCCGAGGAGCCGTACTCGCGCACCGACCTGCAACTGCTTGGCTCAGTGGCTGCGCAGACCGGGCTCGCGCTCGAAAACGCGCGCCTCACCTCCGCTGTGGCCGAAGAAGCCGCGCAGCGCGAGGCGATGAAGCGAGAAGTGGAAATCGCCCGCGAGGTGCAGGAGCGTCTCTTCCCGCAGAATCTGCCGAAGATCGGCGGTCTCGACTACTGTGGACTCTGCCGTCCGGCGCGCGGCGTGGGCGGTGACTATTACGACTTTCTTCCCTTGCCCAATGGAGAGCTGGGCGTGGCCATCGGCGACGTAGCCGGCAAAGGCATCTCCGCGGCGCTGATGATGGCCAGCCTGCAAGCCTCGCTGCGCGGCCAGACCATGACCGGACCGGAAGACCTTGCCGGCGTAGTCGGACGCGTCAACCGGCTGGTTTACGATGTCTCCTCGCCGGAGCGCTACGCCACGTTCTTCTTTGCTCGCTACGATCCGCGCAGCCGCAAGCTGACTTTTGTCAATGCCGGTCACAACCCGCCGATGCTCTTGCGCCGCCATGGCAGCCAGTGGCAACTGCAGCGCCTGGAGCAAGGTGGCACCGTCGTGGGCCTCTTTCCGCACTTCGATTACACGCAGAGTACCGTCGAGCTTGCCCCCGGAGATCTGCTGGCCGCCTACACCGACGGCATCAGCGAGGCCATGAACGAGCGCGAAGAGGAGTGGGGCGAAGAGCAACTGCTCGCCGTCCTAAAGGAGTGCTCTCGCCTGACCGCGGCAGAAACCATCGCGCGCATGATGGACGCAGCCGATGCCTTCACCGCAGGCGCCAAACAATACGACGACATGACAATGGTTGTGCTGAAAGTAGCCGCGATCGAATAGTCCTGTCCTATCGGCCGTCCCATTCCCTCATGTAAATCCCGCCCTCTTTTCCTCGTGGCGGCGCTGAAGCAAAAGCCCATGGCCATGACGGCCAACGCAAGCGCACGCGTGAATGCACAGAGAGAGCTGCTCAGGCGGCGGTAAAAGCTTCTACGTCGCGCTCGATGGTCTTCTTCATCTGCAGCCGCGTTTTCGACAGGTCGTGCATCTGCTGCAGATTCAGCCAGAATTCCGGGCTGTTCGAGAAGAAGCGGGCCAAGCGCAGCGCGGTGTCCGGAGTGATGGCGCGCTTGCCCTTCACGATCTCGCCTATGCGCGTGGCGGGTACGCGCAGTTTCAGCGCCAGGGCATTCTGCGAAATTCCCAGCGGCTCGATAAACTCCTCGCGCAGCATCTCGCCGGGATGCGTAGTAACGCGATGCAGATTCCATCCGGAAGCGGGCCGTGCGATTGTCATTAGTGTTCTCCCTCGTAAGCCGTCAGTGGTAGTCAACGATCTCCACGTTGTGCGCTCCGTCCACCTTCCAGGTAAAACAGATGCGGTAGCGTTCGTTGATGCGGATGCTGTGCTGTCCGGCGCGATCCCCTTTCAATGCTTCCAAGCGATTGCCGGGAGGAATGCGCAGATCGTCCAGACGCATCGCAGCTTCAATCTGATCCAGTTTGCGGCAGGCGGCGGCACGAATGCTCTGCCAGCGTCTGCTGCTCCCCGTCTCAAAGAGCTCCTTGGTATCGCCGTCCCTGAAGCTCTGGATCATTCACAATCATGATATAACGCGTTGCGTTACATGTAAAGGAGCACAGACAAAAGGCTCGCGAATGCCAATTCCAGAATGGGACCGGCTTTTCCTCAGATGCGCCAGTTTTCAACCGGCCTTTGAGGGCGAGACCCGAAGCAATCCGCCGCTAGAATCAAATTAGCCATGTCCGAATTCACCCACCTCCATCTGCACACCGAGTATTCCCTCCTCGACGGCGCTTGCGACGTCTACAAGCTCGTGGACCGCGTTGCGGCGCTGGGGCAAAAGTCCGTGGCCATGACCGATCACGGCAATATCTACGGTGCGGTGCATTTTTTCGATGCGGCCAAGGCCAAAGGCATCAAGCCCATCCTCGGCTGCGAGCTTTACGTCTGCAAGTCTGACGATCATCGCACAGAAGCTTCGAAACAGGCCGGCGACAACGGATCTCGCCCGGCTCGCCGCGGGGTTCCGAGTACAACCACCTGCTGGTGCTGGCCGAGAACGAAGAAGGCTATCGCAACCTGATCCGCCTCACCTCGGAGGCCAGCCTGAACGGTTTCTACCGCAAGCCGCGCGTAAGCAAAAAGTATCTCGCCGAAAACTCGAAGGGCCTGATTGGATTTTCCGGTTGCCTAAGCGGCGAACTCTGCGAGGCGCTCGAGGCAAGCGACTACGCGAAGGCTGCCTCCGTCGCGCAACAGTATCGGGACATCTTCGGCAAAGGAAATTTCTTTCTCGAGATCCAGGACCAGGGCCTGGAGCAGGAGAAGAAAATTCGCGCCGACCTCTTTCGCCTCGAGCGCGAGCTCGAAATTCCGCTGGTCGCCACCAACGACTCGCACTACCTCTGCGGCGAGGACTCGCACGCGCACGACGTAATGCTCTGCGTGCAAACCGGCTCAAAGATTCACGAATCGAACCGCTTCAAATTCGACGGCGACCAGTTTTTCGTGAAAGGCGCGGACGAGATGGGAGCGATCTTCTCGGATTCCCCCGATGTGCTCAAGCGAACCATGGAGATTGCCGAGCGCTGCAACCTGAAGCTGCATACCATCGACAATCCCTTCCCCGAATTCGCCGTGCCCCAGGGCCACACCGTTGACAGCTACTTCGAAGAAGTCTGCCGCGCTGGATTGAAGAAGCGGCTCGACACCGCCGTGCGCCAGTTGGAGCTGCGCGGAATCCGCCGCTCCACGCCCGAGGACTACGAATCGCGCCTCAATTACGAAATCGGCGTCATCAAGCAGATGAACTACTCGGGCTACTTCCTCATCGTCTGGGACTTCATCAAATACGCGCGCGACCACGGCATCCCTGTGGGGCCGGGGCGCGGCTCGGCCACGGGCTCGCTCGTAGCCTACGTCATGGAGATCACCAACATCGATCCCCTGCAGAACGTGCTCCTCTTCGAGCGCTTCCTGAATCCCGAGCGCGTCACCATGCCCGATATCGACGTGGACTTCTGCATGAACCGGCGCGGCGAGGTCATCGACTACGTGACGCGCAAATACGGCCGCGAGCAGGTGGCGCAGATCATCACCTTCAACACCATGGCGGCCAAGGCTTCCATCAAGGACTGCGGCCGCGCCATGGATATGCCCTATGGCGACGTGGATCGCATCGCCAAACTGGTGCCGGCAACGGTGGGCATGACGATCGACAGAGGCTCTCGAGGATGTGCCCGATCTGCGCAAGCTCTACGACAACGACAAGCAAGTGCGCGAACTGATCGACACAGCAAAAAAGCTCGAAGGCCTGGTGCGCGGCGCGGGCGTGCACGCCTCAGCGGTTGTAATTGCGCCACGCCCGCTCATTGACCTGGTGCCGCTCAACCGCACCAAGAACGA
>CAVXOO010000249.1:0-5972 GCA_963762945.1 uncultured Acidobacteriaceae bacterium
GATGCGCACATGGGACTCGATCTCGATCAACTGGGCGCGGTGGATGTGCTGGAAGAGGACACGACGCTGGGCGAGATCGAGTTGCCGACGCGGCCCACGCTGCGCTTTCACGGATCGATTCCGGCGCTCACCGAGCAACTGAAGAACCTGATGAAGGCGGAGACACGCATCGTGCTGGCCGCGCCGCACCAGGGCGACGCCGAACGCCTCGCGACAGTCTTGCGCGAATACGAGGTTCCTTACCGGCTGGGCAGCCGCGCGGCGCGGCCGGGCGAGACCATACTCGACGAAGGCAGCTATTTGGCCGGAGATTTGCGCGTGCCGGTGATTGTGCGTTCGCCGCTGGCGGCGGGCGTGGTCTTCGGCGAAGCAAATCTGATTATCTTCGGGGCCAATGATTTATCCGACGAAGCGGACGTGGCGGCGCGGCCGGAACCGAAGCGATCGAAGACGGCGGCATTTGTTTCGGATTTCCGCGATCTGGGAATCGGCGACTACGTGGTGCACGTGGAGCACGGCATCGCGCAGTACCAGGGGCTCAGAGAGATTGAGCAGGACGGGCTGGCGGTAGAGTTCATGATTCTGGAGTTCGCCGAGGGGGCGAAGCTCTACGTTCCGTTGACGCGGCTGGATCTGATTCAAAAATACCGCTCGACCGACACGGGACCCGCGCCAGTCCTGCACAAGCTGGGTTCGCAGCAGTGGACCAAGACCAAGGCGCGCGTGCGCAAGGCCATGCAGGACATGGCCGCGGAGCTGCTGAAGCTCTACGCCGCGCGGCGCACGGCGGAAGGCACGGCGTTCACCAAGGACAACGAATTCCAGCGCGAATTCGAGGACGCGTTCGACTACAGCGAGACCGACGACCAGATGGCGGCGATTCGCGCCGTGAAGTACGACATGGAATCGCCGACGCCGATGGACCGGCTGCTGTGCGGCGACGTGGGCTACGGCAAAACCGAAGTAGCCATGCGCGCGGCCTTCAAGGCGGTGCAGGACGGCAAGCAGGTTGCGGTGCTGACGCCGACCACGATCCTGAGCTTTCAGCACTTCGAAACTTTCAAGCAGCGGTTCGCACAGTTCCCTATCCACGTGGAGATGATTTCGCGCTTTAGAACTGCAAAAGAACAGAAGGACATTGTGGAGCGCGTGGCGACGGGCAAGGTGGACATCCTGATCGGCACGCACCGGCTGCTCTCGAAGGACATCAAGTTCCAGGACCTTGGACTGCTGGTTGTGGACGAGGAACAGCGCTTCGGCGTGCGGCACAAGGAGCGGCTGAAGCAGATGCGCAAGGAGATCGACGTGCTTGCCATGAGCGCCACGCCGATTCCGCGCACGCTGCACATGTCGCTGGTGGGGTTGCGCGACATGAGCGTGATCGAGACGCCGCCGAAAGATCGCATGGCGATTCAGACGGTGGTAGCGAAGTTCGACGAGAAGATTATCCGGTCGGCGATCGAAGTGGAGCTGGAGCGCGGCGGGCAGGTGTTTTTCGTGCACAATCGCGTGGAATCGATTTACGAAATTGCATCGCGCATTCAGGAACTGGTGCCCTCGGCGCGCGTGGCCGTGGCGCACGGGCAGATGGGCGAAACCGAGCTCGAGAAGGTGATGCTGGCCTTCATGCGCCACGAATTCGATGTACTGGTGGCGACGACAATTATCGAAAACGGGCTGGACATTCCGCTGGCGAACACGATTTTGATCAATCGCGCGGAGCGGCATGGGCTGAGCGAGCTTTACCAGTTGCGTGGGCGCGTGGGCCGGTCGAATCGGCGAGCCTATGCGTACCTGCTGATTCCGCCGGAGAACGAGTTGACGGAGATTGCGCGGCGGCGGCTGGCCGCGCTCAAGGAGTTTTCGGACCTTGGCGCGGGATTCAAGATTGCGGCGCTCGATCTAGAGCTGCGCGGCGCGGGCAACATGCTGGGCGGCGAACAGAGCGGGCATATCGAGGCCGTCGGTTTCGAGTTGTACACGTCGATGCTTGAGGCGGCGGTGAAGGAACTGAAGGGCGAGGGGAGCGAAGAACGGCCGGCGACGCAGCTCAATTTGGGAATTACACTACGCATCGACGAGAGCTACGTGCCTGAGGAGAACCAGCGGCTGCGGCTCTACAAAAAAATCGCCGGCGCCGCCAGCGAAGCGGCGATTCAGGAACTCCGCGCCGAGATGGAAGACCGCTACGGCGCGCTGCCCGACCCGACGGTGTATTTACTGGAGGCGGCCGAGTTGCGCCTGGAATGCGAGCGACTGGGCGTGGCGCAGATCGACCGCAAACGCAGCGAGCTGCAGATTCGCTTTACCGAGAATGCCGCGGTCGACCCCACGCACCTGATGAAACTGGTGGCGCGCAATGCCAAACGCGGCGCGCAGTTTACGCCGCAGGGCGTCCTGAAACTGCCGCTGAAGGCTTCACGGCCCGACGAAGTGCTGCTCGAGATTCGCGAGTTGCTGGCGGGGCTTGCGCCCGCGCCGGTGGGGGCTTAAAGACAGCGGAGTTAGCGGACTTAGCGGAGTTCGCGGTGTTGATGCAGGTCAACGAGCCGGCAAGTCAGCGTCGCGCGTGGTTCATTTCGGGGATCGTATTTCGATGCAGGCAAGTATTTCTTACGCCCCCTGCGGGGGCTGGCGTCCGCATTGCAATTCCTACCCCAGGCTTGCGCCTGGGGCTACCGTCTCCCGCCCGCTAAAGCGGGCTTTGTGATTTATCGATTCATGAATGTCGAGATGGACGAAACACCGCGCCAACTGCGTCCGCGAGCATGGCGCGCCGCACAAACTCCGCTAACGCCGCTGCCTTTTCATGCCTTCCATTTGATGTTGCAGCCGATGGAGGGTTTCTGGTCGGCTGGGACGGGCTTGCCTGCGAGGACTGCGTCGATGGCGGCGCGGAGATCGTTGCCGGTGACGGGGACGCCGTTGCCGGGGCGGCTCGAGTCGTATTGGCCGCGATAGACGAGTTTGAAATCGGAATCGAATAAGTAGGGATCGGGCGTGCAGGCGGCTTTGTAGGCGTGCGCCACGGCTTGCGATTCGTCGTAGAGATAGGGGAATTCAAAGCCGTAGGCTTCGGCCTGCTGTTTGAGACCGGCGGGACTGTCGGCGGGATGCGTGGTCGCATCGTTCGAACTGATCGCGACAATCGCGAGCGGCTTGTCGTCGTAGTCGGCGCTGAGTTCGCCGAGAGATTTCTCGATGTGCTTGACGTAGGGGCAGTGCGCGCAGATGAAGAGAACGAGCAGTGCTTTTTGGCCGTGGAAGTCGTCGCGGTGGATGGTTTTGCCGCTGATTGCGTCGGTGAGCGCGAAGTCGGGAGCGATGGTACCGAGATCGAGCATGGTGGATTCGGTGAGGGCCATAATTCATCTCCTTTAGCGGGGTTAGCGGAGCCAGTGGGGTTAGGGCGGACCGATCCAGTGCGGTGAAACTGAACGCCGTGGAAAAACAACCGCAGATCCTTCGGCTTCGTTTGCCGCAAAAAAAACGCGGCAAACTCCCCTCAGGATGACATCTTCATTATGATGCGAACTTCTGACTCACCGTACTAGCGTCGCTGACTCCACTAGCCCCGCCAACAGCGCTGTTTCTTAAAACAATCCCGTTTGCCGGCCCGGTGCCGCAATGCCGAAGTGCTCGTACGCCAGGCGCGTGGCTACGCGGCCGCGCGGGGTGCGGTCCAGAAATCCAATTTGGATGAGAAACGGTTCGTAGACCTCTTCGAGCGCGTCTTCTTCCTCGGCCAGGGTTGCGGCCAATGTGCCGAGGCCCACCGGACCGCCATCGTACTTCTGCATGATCGTCAGCATGAGTCGGCGGTCGATCTCGTCGAAGCCGTGGGCGTCAACTTCGAGCATGGTGAGAGCGGCGTTGGCTGTGGGGCGGTCGATGGAGCCCGTGCCGCGCACCTGTGCGTAGTCGCGGACGCGGCGCAAGAGGCGATTGGCGATGCGCGGGGTGCCGCGGGAACGCAGCGCAATCTCGGCTGCGCCATCGGCATCGATGGGAATCTGAAGCACCTCGGCGGAACGCTCGACGATGACGCGCAATTCTTCCTCGGTGTAAAACTGCAGGCGCAGGAGAATGCCGAAGCGCGAGCGTAACGGAGAGCTCAACAATCCTGGGCGCGTGGTGGCGCCGATGAAGGTGAAGGGCCTGATCTCCATGACGTGGGTGCGGGCCGCCGGGCCCTGGCCGATGATGATGTCGAGCTTGTAATCCTCGAGCGCGGTGTAGAGCTTTTCTTCAAGCACGGCTTGCAGGCGGTGAATTTCGTCGAGGAAGAGCACCTGGCGCTCGCGCAGATTGGTGAGGATGGCGGTGAGATCGCCCTGGATGACGAGGGCCGGACCCGAGGACTGCTGGAAACCGACATCGAGCTCGTTGGCGATGATGGTGGCGAGGGTGGTTTTGCCCAGGCCGGGAGGACCGAAGAGAAGGACGTGGTCGAGGGCTTCGCCGCGGGATTTGGCTGCCTCGAGGGCGATGGCGAGCTGTTCTTTGGCTTTCGACTGGCCGATGAATTCGCGCAGCCAGCGGGGACGCAGTTTTAGCTCAAAACTCTGCTCTTCGTCGGCGCGCGCGGCGCTGACCAGGCGATCCGGAGAGTTGTCGCGGGCGATGGCCATGCTCACCGCAAGTGTAGCGGTTCCAGGCGGCTGCGGCAAAGCGCAGGTCGATGTGGCGCGTGGACCGGGCGCACAGGCAAGAGACTGTGTGCAGTGGTATATTGACTGTCTTGGTGCGGGATGCGAAAGTATCGCGTTCGCGGTAGAATGGCGCTAGTTTCACTGCCATATACTTGGTGGCGTAGAACCGGCGAGGGTCTGCCATGACGCAGTTGTGTCGCCGTCAAAGATAACCGCAGACTGCGGAGGAAATTCATGAAAAATCGATTCTCACCCTGGGCGCTCCTCCTGATTGCACTGGCGCTGCCCTTCGCCGGATGCTCGAACTCTGCTGAAGTAGATTCCATCGCTGTTACGCCGACGCCGCCGGCCCTCAACGTCGGCCAGACCATCCAGTTGACGGCGACCGGGACCTACAATCACGCGAAGCCTCATCCGCCCACGACGCAGGACGTGACCGATACGGCTACGTGGACCTCGAGCGCGCCTTCGGTAGCCACGGTCAGCGCCACCGGCCTGGTGACGGCAGTTACAGCCGGAACAGCGACGATTTCGGCCAGCATGAATGGTTTTACGGGGGTTGTTTCCGGCAATGTGAGCGTTACGGTGAGCAACCCAGCTGGCAATGGCACCAGCGGCTCGGTTACCGGGCTGCAGACTCTGACCATCCTTCCCAGCGCGATTTCTATTGGGGATCTGCAGGGCACGGGCGAGTTTCTGGCCATCGCAACGTATTCAGACGGGACCGTCAAAGACGTGACGAATTCAGTCACATGGATTTCCGATTTCCCGAATGTATTCCCCATCAGCACGAACGGCACGGGAGTAGCCAGTTCGGGAACGACGGCCGGGATTGTCACGGCCTATGGAAGCACCAACGGCACCGGCGTCGTGATCATCGCCGAGCTCACAGATTCGAAGACGGGATCACTCGTGACCGCACAGGCATCGTTCGCGTGTCCGTATGTAGCACCGACTTATGACCAATTTGAAAACGTCGTGGATATCGGAAGCTGCAACCCACTCACCATTGGAACACCTCTTTTGTCGACGTTGACCGTTTATGACGCAGGATTGAACACGACGGCCTGGCTCCTCACGGCAGCCTCCGCGACCAGTACACCCAATGTGATTCATTGCGGTCCCGGTTCGCAGGCAGCAGGCCTGGGCGCACCTGTGTGCACTGCGACATATCCAATCCAGACCGTGACTCCCGCCGGCACGCCAGGCGTGCTTATAAAGGCACAAGGCGGACAGTTCGGAGGCTGGTCGTACAACTGCACTCCGAGCGACTCTCTGGGCAATTATCTTACTACCCAGCCGTACTACACTGCTGCGGGG
>CAVXOO010000250.1:0-3770 GCA_963762945.1 uncultured Acidobacteriaceae bacterium
ACGGCCCGCTGCGCGCCGCAGGCGTCTCCGGCAACAAAATCAAGGCCCTCCGCGACCTGGCCGCGCGCACTCTCGACGGCACTGTGCCCTCCCACGCCGCCATCCGCAAAATGAGCGACACTGACATCGTCGAGCGCCTGACCGAAGTGCGCGGCATTGGCTCCTGGACCGTGGAGATGCTGCTCATCTTCCGCCTGGGCCGGCCCGATGTGCTGCCCGCAACCGACTACGGCGTGCGCAAAGGCTTCGCGCTCACTTTCCAGCGGGTGCCCAAATCGCGCCCGCTCGAAGCCGCCGACCTGCCCAAGCCCGAGGTCCTCTTCCGCCGCGGACAGCGTTGGACGCCGTACCGTTCCGTGGCCAGTTGGTATCTGTGGCGGGCCTGCGATCTGGCGAAAACGACCGCGCCCGCCGGCCGATCGGCCCGGTAACGCGCCAGCGGCCACCCTCAGGGGCCAAATGGGCTGCGAAAAAACTCAAATTACCGCGCGTTTTCCCGCAACCTCATGCGGAGAGCCACGGTCGTCCCCTTTTCGGACCAGAGGCACCAAAGGAGCGCGGCTGCGCGCTGAAACTCCGCGGCATCGCCGTACAATAGCGTCAGCGAGCGCAAGCGCATCTGACAACGCACGCCATCGGAATCTTTCATGCCTCCTGCCAAGCATTTCATCTGCATTCACGGCCACTTTTACCAGCCGCCCCGCGAAAATCCCTGGCTGGAGACGGTGGAAACGCAGGACTCGGCCGCCCCTTACCACGACTGGAACGAGCGCATCTGCGCCGAGTGTTACGCGCCCAACGGCGCGGCCCGCGTGGTCAACGTAAGAAATCAGATCATGCGCATCGTGAACAACTACGCGCGCATCAGCTTCAACTTCGGGCCCACGCTCTTCAGTTGGCTCCGTGAAAATGCGCCGCGCACCTACCGCATGGTGCTTGAAGGCGAAGCCCGCAGCCGCCAGCGCAACCGCGGCCACAGTTCCGCGCTGGCGCAGGTTTACAACCACATGATTCTGCCGCTGGCCAACGCGCGCGACAAGGCTACGCAGATCCGCTGGGGCATTGCCGACTACCAGAACAGCTTTGGCGCGCCGCCCGAGGGCATGTGGCTGGCGGAGACAGCGGCCGACAACGCGACCCTCGAAGCCCTGGCCGCCAACGGCATTCGCTTCACGATCCTCGCGCCGCACCAGTGCAAGCGCATTCGTCCTCTCAAGAGCGAGGCAAATAAAAGCGACGAAGTCGGGAGCGAGGGAATAAGGGGCGACGGCAATTGGACCAACACGCCCGATGCCACGGTCGACACCACGCGTCCTTACCTCGTCCGCTTCGCTTCCGGCGCCTCCATTGCCGTCTTCTTTTACAACGGACCTGTGTCGCGCGCCATTGCCTTTGAGCGGCTGCTCGACTCCGGCGACAACTTTGTCGCGCGCCTCAAGGCTGGATTCAAGGACGGCGTGCAGCCGCAACTGGTGCACGTGGCCACCGACGGCGAGTCCTACGGGCATCATCACAAGCACGGCGAGATGGGGCTGGCCTACGCATTGCGCCTGCTCGAGCAGGATAAATCAGTCAAGCTCACCAACTACGCCGCGTTCCTCAAGCAGTTTCCGCCCGACTTCGAGTGCGAGATCGCGGAAAACACTTCCTGGAGCTGCGGGCACGGCGTGGAGCGCTGGCGCTCCAACTGCGGTTGCAACGGCGGCCGGTCTGGCTGGACCCAGGAGTGGCGCGCTCCCTTGCGCAAAGCCCTCGACGAGCTGCGCGATGCCTTGATCCCGCTCTCGGAGCAGCACGGCGCCAGCCTCTTCCGCGACGTCTGGGCCGCGCGCGATGCCTACATCCGGGTGCTTCTCGATCGCGACACGGAATCCGTCAACCTCTTCCTGGCCGCGCACCAGGCGCATCCGCTCAGCGACGAACAGCGCGTGCGCGCCATCGAGCTGATGGAGATGCAGCGCCACGCGCAACTGATGTACACCAGTTGCGGCTGGTTCTTCGACGACATCGCCGGAATCGAGACCGTGCAGGTCATCGCCTACGCCGCGCGCGTCTTGCAGCTTGCCGGGCAGGTCTTTGGCGACGAGGCCGCGCCGCTCGAGCCCGCCTTCCTGGCGCGCCTTGCCGAAGCCCACTCCAACGATCCCGCCGCCGGCGACGGCGCTCGCATTTACAAGAAGTGCGTCGAAACGCAAATGCTGCATCTCGAGCAGGTGGTCGCGCACTACGCCATCAGCTCTGTCTTTTCTACATTTGCCGATGAAACGGAACTCTTTTGTTTCCGCGTGCGCCGCATCTCCTATGAGATCCACACCTCCGGCCGCGGCCGTCTGGCTCTCGGGCGCGTCCACGCCGCCAGCTCCATCACCGGCCATGCCCAAGACTTCTCTTTCGCGGTTTTGCACTTTGGCGACCAGAACATTACCGCGGCGGTGAAGGCCTACAGCGAGAGCGATGCCGCCGCCTTCGAGGCCTTCGCTGCCGATGCCGCCGGCCACGTGCTGCGTGCCGACTTCCCCGAGGTGATTCGCCTCCTCGACCGCTTCTACGGCCACGCCGACTACTCGCTCACTTCGCTCTTCACCGACGAGCAGCGCCGCATCGTGCAGCTCATTCTCAACTCCACGCTCTGGGACATCGAGAATTCGCTCACCACCATCTACCAGGACCACGCCAGCCTGCTGCACTATCTATCGCACGCGGGACTGCCCAAACCGCCCGCGCTCACGCTGGCCGCCGGCTTCGCCATCAATGCGGGACTGCGCCGCGTGCTCGAAATCGATCCAGTCAACGTGGCGCAGTTGCGTTCCTTCCTCGCGCTGTCCAAATCCGACCTGGTGCCGCTCGACAGCGCCACGCTCTCCTACATCGCGGATAAGCGCATGAAGCGCGCCATGGTGGAGCTGCAAATGTCCTCGGGAGCGCTGGAAATGCTGGATCGCGCGCTGGTGCTGGCACGCACGCTCGCGGAGCTGCCCTTCGACCTGAATCTTTGGCAGGCGCAAAACATCTGGTATGAGATTTTGCGCACCTCGGCCTATGCGCTCACCGCACTCACGGCCGAAGATCGGCCGCGCTGGGAGAAGGACTTCAATGAGCTGGGCGCGTGCCTCTCCTTCGATTTCAGTGCCATCCGCGCTCTCGAAGAGGCCGACGCCGCCATGGCGAACGACTAAGCTCGGTTACATGGAGCCGCGGCTTGCCGGCGGCACGATGCCGTTCAGGCCGAGTTGTTCTTGTATGGCGGTGAAGATGGAAGGGCCCGAAGCGTCTGACGGCGGGGGGCGGCTCGGCGCCGAGTGATGGTCCTGGCATCGGACCCGGTTCGTCGAAGGCCGGCGTCCACTTCAATTCGAAGCTGTAGTTGCCCACGAGCCCGGTTCGATCCACAATGGGGCGGTCCAATGAGAGCTGAAGCAGCCTCACAAGATCCTTGACCGGCATTTCACATGCAATCAAATCGCCGGGACGGCCCAGATTCTGCGGTTGGGTCCGAACGGCCGGCGCTTGGGGCGCCACACCGGAAGCGCCCGGAGGCGGAGATGGAGGGGGTGGTGGAGCGAAACCCGGAGGCGGTTCGCTGCATGGAGTTGTCTCTTTCATTATGAGGCCGCCCTTGGCGACCACCAGAGCGTATATGGGGCGTGTCTCTGTGGTGTCGTTCACCACGAGCTTAAAGCGATCGGCGAGCAAGCCCTGCACCATGCGGCGAACTTGCAGGATCCGATCAAGGTCAGATAACTTCTGCAACTCCGCAACTTGCGAATCCT
>CAVXOO010000251.1:0-4506 GCA_963762945.1 uncultured Acidobacteriaceae bacterium
GCCGTGGCCTCGTCGTATCCGGGACCGGCCGCATAACCAAGCTTTCCCGTGTTGCAATCGAGAGTGCCGACCCTGCACGGAACGTCGTTCGAGCCCACAGTGACGTCGTGAAAAACCGAAGGCACCTGCTCGGCCAGAAGATAGAGCGCCGGGTTCATGTTGCCCAGGCCAGGCGATTGCGCGCTTCCCTGCGCCACCAGATATTGGTTCACCAGCGCAGAGATCCCGGCAAAGACCGGCGTCGCCGCCGAAGTTCCCCCAACCATCGTCTTCGATCCGCCGAAGATAATTATGTACGGCACCGGCCCGGGAGCAGAGGCCAGCGCAACGTCGGGAACCAGCCTGCCAGAGGTGATCGAAGGCTCGAATTCGGATTGAAATCCCGGTTTGCTGAAGAGCGCGCTGACCCCACCGCCGCCGCCCAGCACTTCGTTCGCGTTGCTCCAGCCAATTTCCGGCACGTAACCCAGCGCGGACCCTCCTGAGGTATTATTCGCCGGGCTCCAGTACTCGCCAAATGAGCCGCTCAAGAAGGCCGTTCCACCCACGGCGGTAACATTGGGCGCGCTTGCGGGAACCATCACGTTCAGCCCAGAGCTCGCTGCGGAAGACTCCATGTTGTCGCAGCCCGCGGCGCCACTGTCGCCCGAAGCGCTCAACCATGTAATGCCCTCGGCGCTGGCCTGCAAAGCCATCATCTGATAAAAACCGTCGCCGCCCGTCTCGCAGGCCGCGTAGCTCTCGCTCATGACTTCCGCCAGCTGGTTGTCGATCACATCGATGGCCGCGACCTCAACCGTCGATCCCCATACGTAGAGAATGTTGGCCCGGCGCGCGACCGCGCCGATGGTTTCGAGGTCAAGCGTCGCCTCCAGCAGATCGTCGGAGCTGCCCGTGCCCGCGCCGCTGCCGGGGAACTCCACGGTTTGAAAGTCGTTCGCAGCCAGGCCAAAAAGCTGGCGGTAGGCGCGATAGTCGCTCAATCCCACGGGCGTTTGCCCGAGCACGGCTACCGTAATTCCGCTGCCGTCGATGCCTTGGCGATAAAGAGCGGCCATGTTGTAGATCGTCGCCAGATCGTCCGGACCAAGGGCAGTCACGCCGTTCGCCAAGACATATTCGGATTGCGTGGCGCGCGCCCACTGGGGAAGCGCCGCCAAATCGTCGAGCCCAACGACTTGTGCCACGTCGTCGCCCAATTCGGTTGGAATCTGCGGAGGATCCAGGTTGGCGAAGTGCGGATTGCCGTTGACCTCGAAGACGTGCATTCGGCAGCCCAGTGCGCGTTCAACCGCATCCGCCGTGCCAGAGAAGACGACAAACATCCGGCCGCGCGAGATGCTCACGCCGGTCATTCCGGATGCGCGCAGCCATGCAGTCACCCGCGCGGCCTTCTCTTGCGAGGCTCCGAATCGCGCGCCGAACTCCTCGGGCGTGAGCCAGCGATGAAATCCCGGTGACTGCGGATTCTCCCGGTCGGCGATGAAGGCTTCAAGAGCCCGGCGCCGCGCGGCGCTCATTTCGAGCACCATCTGCATGTTCCGGATCGGCAAAGCCGACGGCGCCGGCCCCTTGTCGAAGGCTGAATAACGAATGGCGATAGCCGTGCGGCCTGCCGCGGGGCTAACAGCGCCAGCCGCCGGCGCCGAAAGCTGGGTCAGCGCCATGGCGAAAGAAAACAGGAACGCGCGCTGGACAAGGGAACGCATGACAAGGATTCATGCGTCGAAGGTGCAATCGCGCCGCCAATTCGAGGGTCTTAGTTGCCCTCAGAATTGGACTCTTCTAATCGAAGCCGCAGTAGGCCCACTCATCGAGCAGGCCGCCCAGCGCGAACAGGCTCCGCGCGGCCGGTCCGCGAATTGCCAGGCAACCGCAAATCAAGCGTTGGCTAATTGTCCGATGGAGTATTCCCGGGCATTGCCGTAAGGGGCGGTGGAGATTTTGACTCTGAGGTTGCCGCCGGCGTCGCAGGTGTATTCCTCCCGGACCGTCAGACCGTTCGGGATGGTGAGGGGGCGGATGGCTTCGGCGGCAAGATCGGTGCAATTCCAAAGGGCGGGGTCGAAGGGAAATTGAATCTGTTCCCAGTTGGCGATTTCGCCGATGGGCTGGCCGCCCTCGTCGAGCCGCGAACACTCCAGATAGCGGAAGTGGCCGATGTTGTGCGCGGGCTGGTAGACGCGCTCCAGATGGAGCGGGGGTTGACCGGCCGCTGGTAGGCGCACCCCGCGCGGGAAGATAAGGTCGAAGACAATGTTGCCGCCAAAATCGGCTTCGCGCCACATGCCGAAATACTGGTTGAACTGGTCGGAGAGGCGATCGGCGGCGGCGGCGGCGCGGATGGCGAGGCCAATGGCGCCAGCGGAGCGCATATAGGCTGAGCGGCGCACTTTTCGGCCGAATGTCTCGCGGAGAATGCGGGCGACGGGGGGCAGCTCCGATCCTCCGCCGGTGACATAGAGAGTATCGAGCGTGAGGTCAGGGTGGGCGGCGAGCAGGTTCTCGACTAAGATTCGCGTGGATTCAATCAGGGGGCGGCAGCGCTCATAGTAGACGTCGACCGGGAGGGTCACCTGTTCGCAACCTGGTCGTACTCGCTCCACATCGATTGCGATCTTGCGCGTGTTGGGATTGAGGGACTCTTTTTTCTCGCGGCATTCTTCGAGGAGCCGGCCGCGTTCAAAGGGCGTCAAAGTGGGTTCGGGCGGGGCAAATTCGAGAGCCAGATCGGCGAGGATCTCGTCGAAATCGTCGCCGCCGAGGTGGGGGATTCCGTCCGAGGCTTCGACCGTGTGTTCGGTTTCGCCCAGTGTGACGAGCGAAACGTCGAAGGTGCCGCCGCCCAGGTCGTAGACCAACAGGCTGCCGCCCGCGCCATTCTTGCGCTCGGCACTATTACGATAGGCAAACTCGATTGCGGCAGCGGAGGGCTCGTTGACCACGCCGAGCACCGTGAAGCCGGCTTCTTGTGCAGCCTCTTCAGTCAGGAAGCGCTGATTGCTGTTGGCGTTGGCGGGAACGCCGATCATGACTTCGATCGCCTCGGCGGGTTCTGCTCCGAGATTGGATTGATAAAGCAGATGGTTGCGCAGCGAGACCATCATCTCGGCTAGAAGCTGGCGCAGTGGCAGCGCCTGGTCGCCGATACGCAATTCGGTGTGCGGGCCCGCAGTGCGGAGCCAGCGTTTGAGCGATCGGAAAACGGTCCAGCTCTCGTCGCCTTGCACTGCAACGGCGTCCCATCCGTAGAGGTGCTCGTCGCCCTTGACTGCGGCTACTGAGGGGAACCAGTCGCGGGATTGACCGTCGGGAGTATCGAAATGGACAAGCGGATAGTTGCCGCGGTCAACTGCGGCTACAACCACTCGCGTCGTTCCGAAATCGATTCCAACTCTCATACCTCATTCTACTGCCAGAAAAACTACAGTCAGGAGAAGTCTCGGAGGGTCCCTGCAATCAGTTACTTCGGGCTTCGCCCCTTGCCACGACAGACGATGCGAAGCACGATAGTCCCACGCCCGCTCTCTCCCTATTTCCTAATCCCTCTTCCCTGTTCCATCTTCCCTGTTCTATCGTCAAGAGCGTATGGCCACCACTGCTGCAATCCCCGTTCCCCGCCCCGCGCCTGAAGCCGAAGAGATCTACCGGCGCTGGATTCAGTTTCTCGACGAAGAATTCGCCCGCCACGGTTCGCCCGAGCGCCGCGCAGAGATTGTGCGCGATCAGCTTTGCCAGATCTACATGGGCCGCCCCCACGGCGGAAAGCTCAATCTCACTCTCAGCTCCGAGCTGCCGGGCAACGTGGTCAATCTCTCGCTCGACCCGCAAAACGTCACCTTGGAAGCGGAGCACTATGCCGAGGTCGATCGCGAGCGCTTTGCCGAGCGCAAGCCCCTGCTCTGGTTCTGGCAAATGTTCGATCGCTCACCCATCGGCCTCAATCACTGGCTGGGATTGCGCTTTCGTTGCATGTTAGGCCGGCACATCTTCGCGCATGTCGGTACGGGCGTAAAAATTTATCACGGCGTCAACCTCACTTACGGCTACAACCTCTCCATCGGCGACGGCGTGGTCATTCGTCAGCGCGCTCTGCTCAACGACCGCGGCGGAATCGCCATCGGCGATAACGCGGTCATCGGTTCCTTCTCGCGCATCTTCTCTTTCTGGCACGATCCGCGCGACTACAACAAGGTCCGCCTTCAGCCCACAGTTATCGGTGCCGGCGCGCACATTGCCACCCATGCCGTGGTCCTCGCTGGCCAGAATATCGCCCCCGGCGAGTCTGTCGGCACCTTCCCCGACGATCGCGTCTGATGCCTTCGGCGCACACCGTTTGTTCCCGCCGCTGGCTGCCTGTAGTATGTTTCTTACGAATACAACGTGGTATTTTATTCGCGCTAAGAGGATGGCCCACCATCCCTGACTGAACGATCTTTTCCTTGGCCTCTGCAAGATTCGCTCCACAGCCCAACCATGCTCTTCAAGGCCATCAGCGCAGCAGTC
>CAVXOO010000252.1:0-6307 GCA_963762945.1 uncultured Acidobacteriaceae bacterium
GACCGCATAAATCCCCTGGTCGTTCATGATGCTGTTGTCGAGATCCCAGCCATCTGGTGCGCAGAAAGTGAGGGCGTGGTCCTTGCCATAAAGGATGCCGCAATTCGCATCTCCGGTATTTTTGCCGCCCCCATCGGCGCCTGGGCTTGGCGGCGCCTGCTGCGCGCCTACCTGCAGAGCGGCCAGCAAAAGAAGAGTTCCGGCAATGAAGGATTTCATGCCGCGAATTCTACACCGTGCGTGTGGAATCGGCTGTGCGGGGCGGTCCGCACGATTCCGAACCGGTTATCCACGTCATTCCACACGGCACATGCCCAATACGCGCCGTATCCTCATTAGAGACGTGTCCCATGTCCGACTTCGCCCAAACCGTCAAGCAGCAGGCCGACATCGTCAAGGTGATCGAGGGCTATATCCGCCTGCGCAGCGCCGGGGCGCAAAGGTTCAAAGGGCTTTGCCCCTTTCACAAGGAAAAGACGCCGTCGTTCAACGTGAACGGTGGATCGCAGCAGTTTTTTTACTGCTTTGGCTGCCAGGCCTCGGGCGACGTGTTCAGCTTCGTGGGCAAGATCGAGAACGTGACCTTTCCCGAGGCGGTGCGCATCGTCGCGCAGAAGTGCGGCATTCCCCTGCCCAAGCGCGAGTACTCTTCGCCGGAAGAAGCCGCCGAGGCGCGCTTGCGAACCAAATTGCTGGAACTGCACGAGACCGCGGCAGCCTGGTTCGAGGAGCAGCTACGCTCGCCCGAAGGCGCTTTAGCGCGAGAATACCTTGCAGGTCGCGGGCTTTCGGACGAAGGGATCAAAAAATTTAGAATTGGCTACGCCCCCGACAGTTTCAACGCCCTGCGCGACCGGCTGAGCGGCATGGCCGACGAAGCCACCCTCCGCGCAAGCGGACTCTTCAGTTCCAAAGAGCAGGAAGATGGCGGCCACGGCCGCCTCTACGACCGCTTCCGCAAGCGCGTCGTCTTTCCCATCGCGAACGAAGGCGGGCGCGTGATCGCATTCACCGCGCGCCTCCTGGGCACGCCCTCGGAGGGCGAAAAAGCCGGCCCCAAGTACGTCAATTCGCCGGAGACGCCGCTCTATTCGAAGGGCCAGGTGCTCTTCAACCTGGACAAAGCGAAGGAAGCAATGCGGCAGCACGAATTCGCGCTGTTGGTCGAGGGTCAGATGGACTGTATTTCGGTCTTTCTAGGCGGAATTCGCAACGTGATTGCCACAAGCGGCACAGCGTTTACCGAGCACCAGGTTGCAAGACTCAAACGGGTGCTGGCAAAAGCAGGAGAAAAGCCGCAAATTGTGGCCAATTTTGATCCTGACGTCGCGGGAAACAGCGCGGCTGCGAAGACCATTGCGCTGCTGACCGAAGAGGGCTTCAACATCAAGATTGCGATGCTCGACGGCGGTCTCGATCCTGATCGATATATTCGCGAACGCGGCGTTCAAGCGTACACCCAAGCGGTTCGCGACGCCGTTCGCCAATCCGACTTTCTCATTGAACGAGCACGCGAGATATTTCCCGGATCGAGCCCGGAACGAAACCGGCAGAAAGTGAATTTTTTGCTTCCCTACATCGGGCGCGTACCGGACATGCTGGAAAGGTCGCAATTCCAGGCCGATGCAGCGCAGAAGCTGGGCATCGATTCGGCCGTGTTGCGCGATGAACTGCGGCAGGCGGCGCTCAAGCGGCGCGATCGTGTGGAAGCGCGGCCCGCGGCGCTCACCGAGGTCGAGCGCGTCCTGTTGCGGGCGCTGGCCATCACTGATCCTGAAGGCGAGGCGGCGCGGCGCATGGCGGCAGAAGCGGTCGCGCAGCGGCGTCAGTTTTTCGAGCATCTCGGGGCCTTTCCGGCCATTCAGGCGCTCGCGGTGCGCGCAGCCAACGACCCGATGGATGTAGTTGAAGACGCGGCGCAGCGGGCGCTCCTGGCCGAAGCGCTTCTGGGCGAAAGCCGTATGCCGGCAGCAGACGAGGTGGAAAGCGCCCTACAGGAGCTCGAGGAACGAATCGTCGAAAGCCGTTTGCGCGATCTGCGCGCGGAGATTGCCGAGGCCGAGCGCCGCGGCGATTATGCCGAGCTGGCGGTGCTGACCCAACAAAAACTGGAGCTGGATCGGGCGCTGCGCCAGTTGCACCGGAATAATGAGAACTCGGTATAATTTCAACCATCAGGTTTGCGGGGGTCCCATCATGATGATCGAACTAAAACCCGAACAGCAGAAGCTACTCGACCGGGCCTCCCAGTCAGGGATGAGCCCGGATGATTTGCTCGACCAGGCGTTTGCTGTGATCCAAGAGCAACACAGGAATGGGGACTGGATGCTTGCGGAGCGCGAGGTCGTTGCCGCGCATGTTGCAGAGGGTTTTGCTCAGGCGGAGCGCGGCGAACTTGTGGATGCGGCGGAAGCGGCACGCATCCTGCGCGAACGGCGGGCAAAGCGGCTGATCGCCTGAAAGATGCCTCCGGCCTACCAATTAACACCCAGAGCGCTCGACGATCTCGACGACATTTGGACATATATCGCTGCGGACAGTGTCGATTCTGCAAACCGCGTTGAGTTGGCCATTTTCGGAGCGTGCGAGAGCGTCGCCAGCTATCCACTCATGGGTTCAAAGCGAAGGGAAATTACTCCTTTACCGGTTCGATTCTGGGTCGTAAGCCGGTATCCGAATTTCAGTCTCGTCTATCGTCCGGATACGAGGCCGCTCCAGATCATTGCCGTTTTGCACGGAAAGCGGAACATCAGGCGATTGATGGAAGAGCGGAACGCCCTTTAGCGCGAGTGGATAGGGCGCTAAGGTAGTTTCCCAGTCGCAAGCCGCTGAAAGAATAGAGGCTGATTCGGCCAGGAAGCCGAGCAAACCGCATCGATTTTGCGTCGAAATGCCCCTTTCGAGCGTCTAAATACAAGAACAAGGAGCGGATGGCTCTTGAGATCCGCGCCTGAAGGGTCCTCGGAGGGCTCGACGGGGTTGGTTTTGTTGCCGAATTTACTCCTGGCGCAGGCCAGCGGCACTGTGGTAATCTATTGATCTCAGTGAGGATGCGCGCCCCTTTGCCCCACACATGAGCTTCGGCTCGCGGGCGACCCAGGCGAAACCTGAAGCGCTGCCATCCTGTTCCGAGCTAAAGCAACCGCCGTTTAAGCGGAGATGCGGATTCGTCCGCGCGCGAGGATTTCCTCACAGAAATCTTTCGTGCCTGCGCGGTATCGGGCTCGATGCCGATAACCATGAGGTGCGGGGCGCGCGGCGCGGTTCGGCCCCATTCGTTCTTCCGAGCGCGGCCAGTTGCCATGGTTGTTGAAGTGCGCCAGCGCGCGCAATCGGGCCAGCCTTCAGGAGCTGCGCGCCCGAGAGATCAAAACAGGGATCGAAACCTGAATCGAGATATGAACGAAAACCGGCAGGGCGCGGAGTTTCCCGCGCTGCCGTGAGAGAGCAGGAATCATTTGGCGATTGAAGATAAATTCGAAGACGACGTGCACGGACTGATCGAGACCGGCAAGGAGAAGGGCTATCTCACCTATGGCGAAGTAAACGATGCGCTGCCCGATGAGATTGGCTCCCCCGACGATCTGGACGATCTGATGACCACCATCAGTGGTCAGGGCATCGACCTGCTGGACGCTCCCAAATTCCCCGGCGAAAAGGATTTCGAGCAGGAGGAAGGCGAGGACGTCGAGCTGGATCTGACGCCGGGAACGCTGGAGAAAACCAACGACCCGGTGCGCATGTATCTGCGCGAGATGGGCACGGTGCCGCTGCTCACGCGCGAAGGCGAAGTGGAAATCGCCAAGCGCATCGAGCGCGGCCAGATGCGCGTGTTGAAGGCCATTTCGCGTTCCCCCATCGTGATCCGCGAAATCGCGGCGCTGGGCGAAGACCTGAAGCGCGGCGTGCGCAACGTGAAAGAAGTAGTGGTCTTCGACGAGGAAGAGCTCACCGAAGAAGTAGTGCAGACGCGCGTCAAGGCCACAGTGGCCCGCACCGACGCGCTCGTAAAGCACCAGAAGAAGATTGCGCAGCTTGACGAAAAGTTGGCCGGCATTGCGCCCGGCAACAAAGCCAAGATGAAAGAGGCGCGGCGGCTGCGCTGGACCATCGCGCGCGAGAAAGTCCAGGTGTCGCGCATCGTGCGCGAACTCAAGTACACGGCTTTGGAGCGCAAGCGACTGCTCGACAAGGTCAACAAGACCGTCAACACCATGCGCACCCTCGAGCGGCAGATTCGTTCCCTCGAACAGAAACACGAAGCTTCGAAGAGCGAGGATCTGAAGAAGGAATATCGGCGTCAGCAGAAAAACTGCCGCACCGATCTCGAAAAGATCGAGGCCGACGCCGGCGTGTCGATCGTCGAACTCAAGCGCACGCAGCGCGAAATGATCCAGGGCGACATGGACGCCGAACAGGCCAAGCGCGAGCTGATTGAGGCCAATCTGCGGCTCGTGGTTTCGATCGCCAAAAAGTACACCAACCGCGGCCTCCAGTTCCTCGACCTGATTCAGGAGGGCAACATTGGCCTGATGAAGGCGGTGGATAAGTTCGAGTACCGGCGCGGCTACAAATTTTCGACCTATGCCACGTGGTGGATCCGACAGGCGATCACGCGCGCCATCGCCGATCAGGCGCGGACCATTCGTATTCCTGTGCACATGATCGAAACCATCAACAAGCTCATCCGCACGTCTCGTCAATTAGTCCAGGAGCTGGGCCGCGAGCCTTCCAGCGAAGAGATTGCCCGCCGCATGGATATTCCCGTCGCGAAGGTGCGCAAGGTTTTGAAGATCGCGCAGGAACCGATCTCGCTCGAAACGCCCATCGGCGAAGCCCGGTGAGACAGTCCGGGCTTCAAGGGCTCGGCTTTGGCGATCAGGTGTTTGAAGTCTTCTTCCTCGCCGAAGATGAGGGCGCCGGTCGGACAGGCATCCGCGCAGCGGGTGTCCGTCCATCCCTTGTCGGCGAGATGGGAACAGAAAGTACATTTCTGCGCGATGTTAAGGGAATCATTGTAGAAGATGGTGTTTTCGTACGGGCAGCCGCTATGCACATCTTGTTGCCCCGGCACTTGTCCGGATCGATGAGCACGATGCCGTCGTCGCTGCGGTAGATGTTCGGCTCTCGAGGAGCAGGCCTCCAGGCAAGGCGCATCCCGGCAGTGCTGGCACATGCTGAGCTGATACGTCATCTTCACCTGGGCACGGTGCCCCGCCGATGCCGTGGACCTTGGTCCAGAACTGCGGTGTCCGCTGGGGCTGGCATCGGCGACCAGTCGTTAGCGACGTGCTCGTCTTTGCACGAGATCTTGGCAGTGTGGCAACCATTGCAGGCAGCCAAGTCTACGATAATTATCTTGCCCATTATTCTTCTCCTGCCAGATACCTCTGAATGCCGGGCCCCGCCAAGGATGAACGGTCGCCGAAGGCTTGGAATCTGTGCTTCAGTTGGTCCAGGTCGGTCTTTTCGACCTCGACCAGGAAGCCGCTGACGGCGTGGCCAACCGCGTTTTTCGAGTCGTGTTGCTGGGAACGATGGTGTTGATGGCGCCGCCCCGGTCAATCACTCCCAGATCGATCGGGTCCCACTTGGCGCCGTGATCGATATAGGCGACGCCGGGCATGATGCGCTCGGTAATGTAAGCCCGGCCAGCACCGTGCCGCGTTCGTTGTACATGGAAACGATGTCGCCCTGCTTGATGCCACGTGCCTCGGCGTCAATCGGGTTCGGTGGCGATCTTGTCGACGGTGCAAGCCGTTCGCTACGACGTGATGATGATCTGCGATATCGGGCCGATCTCGCAGAGGCTTTTGCGCAGCGCCTATCGCAGCCTGCCGCCGGGAGGGTTGCTGGTGCTGGTTGACCGTTACCTGTCGGAAGACGGCACCCAGCCGCTGGACCGGGTGGTGGAGCACTTCGCCGGGTCGTCCTTTGGGGTGGCGACGTGGAAAGATGTGGTGAACTCGGTGGAGGGGTGCGGATTCCGGCAAGTGAAGGCGGAGAAGGTACACCGGGATGTGTGGTGCATCACCGGTACGAAACCGGGGCTGCTAAGATCTTGAACCGCAACCGCTTTGCATCTTCGGGAACCTTTGCCTATCCTGCTCGTATCAATCTGTGGAGGGTGTATGTACTGCAACTATTGCGGTAAGGTCATTCAGGATGACGCCAATCTCTGCGCCTATTGCGGCACGCGCGTGGGCCCGGTTGCCGCGCGCCGCAAGCTGATGCGCTCGCGCGCCAATCGCAAGATCACGCAGGCGTCTGCGCCGGTTTTGCCGAATCTTACGATACTCGATGTCAC
>CAVXOO010000253.1:0-14132 GCA_963762945.1 uncultured Acidobacteriaceae bacterium
CTCCGGCGAATGGGCTGCATCCCTCAATAAGCCGCAAGCAAGCCCGATTATTGCACAGAGGATCGACGGCCAGCATATCTTCCGATGCGCGCAGCCCCACCTCACCATGAACAGCCTAAAACGAAAGTCACATTTGAAAGGGAACGGCGGGAACCGGTGCAATGCGTGGGCCGCGCGCCGTAAGACAAGCAGGATCAATGGAGCCCCAGCCGCCTAAGTGCAATCTTGCTCAAGCTGAGCTTTTCCGTTTCTCCGTATCGCGAGCAAGTGCCTGTGAATGGGAGATTATTCTCTTGACAATTGTGTAGTAAATTGATTTACATTTCACGATTGTTGTGGTAAGTCCGTTAATTTCGGACCCTGTTCACTGGATTTCCCCGCCTTGCGCTCAAGCGCGCCAGAGGCAATGCAGCGGCTTTTCCCCGCCCTGGTTTTTCATAAGATTGCGCCGCATGGCCTAGCGCAACAAGCCGCAGGCGTCTGCCTGTTTCGCTTGCCAGCCGCCGACAAACGCGAGAGGAAGCAAGGATTGAAAGGTACGGGCCTTCGCCCGCGGATCGCAGCCCAGTCAATTGAACGGGGCTTTCGCCCCCGAGAGAAATTCACCCCAAAAATCGCTAGAAGTTTGCCATTTTCAGCAGCTTCCTGGATTTAGCCGGTCGCCGGAATGACCCAGGGAGGAACGACGCCTGCTGAAATCGTTCGTTCGCTAACCACCGGTATTCATCGTGCCAGCACTGGCGCGAAAAGAAGGAGATTCACATGCGCTCAATGAAGTTGGTTTCGTCACGGGTTCAACTGGTAAGTCTCGCCGCCATCGTTGCGATCGCGGCGGGTTGTACAAGCATAGCGGCAAACGCCCAGACGGTAAGCGGCAATGGAACGGGCACGAACAACGGTTTCTACTATTCGCTGTATAGCAGCGGCGGGTCGGCAACCATGACCCTGGGATCGGCGGGCAATTATGCCATCACCTGGTCTGGCGTGAGCGATGTGGTCGGTGGTAAAGGCTTCAATCCGGGCAGCGCGCAGGTGATTGGCTATCACGTTGGCTCGGCCAGCGGCTATAACACCATCTCCATCTATGGCTGGCTCACAAATCCGCTCGTCGAGTACTACGTCACCGAGTTTGGTTCGCTTTACACGGCGAATGCGACGGAGAAGGGCACAGTGACAAGCGACGGGCACACCTACACCACGTTTGAACATCAGCAGGTGAACCAACCCTCCATCCAAGGCACCACAACCTTCGAGCAGTATCTGGATGCCTGGGGTGGGGCATCGGTGGGAGCGAACGGCGTAGTCACCACGTCCAACCACTTTAGCCATTGGAGCAGCCTGGGCATGCCGGTAGGCACTTTCAACTATCAGATTCTTGGGACGGAGGCATATAACGGCGCCAGCGGATCGGTGAATGCAACCGTATGCGCAACTTCCTGCGGCGGCTCCGGCGGCACGCCCAGCTTTACTCTGTCGCCCTCCGCGTCCTCGCTCTCTGTCACGCAAGGCGCCAGCGCCACCGACATTATTTCGGTGAATGACGTGGATGGGTTTACCGGTGCGGTGACGCTTTCCGATGCTGGTCTGCCCAGCGGCATCACTGGGGTGTTTGCCACCAACCCCACCACGGGAACCAGCACGCTGACGCTGACCGCTAGCAGTTCGGCCGCTACCGGCAACTACACGATCACCATCGACGGCGTCTCCGGGAGCATCAGCAAGAGCACGACGATCACGCTTACCGTTAATGCCTCGGGTGGTGGAGGGGGTTCGGCCTGCACTGTCGACTACACGATTTCGCAGTACGACAGCACCCAGTTCGGAGCCACCGTGGGCATCAAGAACGGCGGAAGCAGCACGCTGAGCGGCTGGACGCTGACGTGGAGCTTCGCCAACGGCCAGACCATCACCAGTTCCTGGAATGGAGCGGTATCTGAGAGCGGCGCCAACGTTACGGTGAGCGAACAATCCGGCCAGACATGGGAAAACATTCCCGCCGGCGGAACCTACACCGGATTCGGCTTCAACGGAAGTTCGAGCGGCACCAACGCAATCCCCACAAACTTCAAACTGAACGGAACGGCCTGCACCATCAACTAGGCACATCGATGCATGAAGAATCGTGATTCCGCACCCATCCTTTCGCCTGATTTCAAGACGAAAGGGTGGGGCGCAGAAGAATAGGCAACTCGTTAGACCACGCCAATCAGTTGAGCCTTGAAGGCGGCCATCAGTTCGTCGAGTGTCGAGAACTGAGCCACCGGCAACAGATCGAAACTCATGGCGACGGCCACCATGGTTTTTCTGCCGCCCTGATCGACCATGTGCTGAGGGCTGTCCATGAAGAGCCGGGATACTTCCATACGCACCGCGGCCGGCGAGACGTGACGCCGGATCACTGCCATGAAGAACATCGCTGTTCCATTGGAAGAGTTCGTCGCCTTCACGCAGGCCCTGGGCGAGGATCTGAACCGCGCTCATCAGGTAGTCCGTTGCGGCCTGCTCGCCGTACCGCTCTTCCACCGTGTGCAGCATGGTCAGCTTGATCATGAGGACGTAGCATTGGCGATCGGCGCCGATATGGCTCTGGAGATAGGCCTGCGCCTCCGCCGGTCCGGGTAGTCCCGCTGCCGTTTCCAGGCCCGCTGCCTCCGCGGGCGGGGGCGCATCCCAATCCGACTTGGCGTGCTCGATCACTTGCGCCTTCTTCGCCAGTTCGCGCTGCGCCGCAGCCTCGCGAAACTCATCGAGACCGCTGTGGATGGCCGCCACCAGGATCGACTTGTCGCACGGCTTGGTCAGGAATTTGAAGATGTTTCCCTGGTTCACGGCGGCGATGGCGGCATCGAAATCCGCGTAGCCGGTGAGCAGCATGCGCACCGAGTGCGGCGATTTCTCCCGCACCTGCGCCAGAAACTCGACGCCGCTCATCTCCGGCATGCGCATATCCGAGATCACAACGGGGAAGGGGCCGTTGGCCTTAATGGCCGCCAATCCCTGGTGCCCGCCCACGGCCGTGCTTACGGCGAATTCGCGGTGAAGCAGCCGCCGGTAGCCCTCCAGTACGGGCACCTCATCGTCAACGAAGAGAATCTTCTCGGCCACAATCTCTCCTTCTGGTTCGGCAGCCTGCGGCGGCCCGTCTTCAACTCTGCCTGTGTCGATTAGGACGGCTGCGCGGTGCGGGGCAAACGCTATGCATCGCGCCGGATTCAGGGTTGCGCGCCAATTTCTCTAGTCAATATCGGCAGTTTCAGGGGCGGAGATGAGCTTTTTAATGCGGCGGATGGGCATTTACGAAAGTTTTCATGGCGCCCGCGCTTATCGATTGTGTGCCGCTGCCGATAAAACGTTACGGGAGAAAGCGTCCTTCGGTTCCGGCGTCCGCGCTTGACGGCGCGGCGAAAGCGCTCATTGGCGCGGATTCGGCCGGAGGCGGAGGGAGATCCCGCAACCAAGATGAAATCGGATTCGAAGAGACTGCCGGCGCGCGAACCCAAGAGGCGGGGCCTTCAGGCTAAGGCTACGGTTGCACCCGAAAGCGGGGCTGTCCAGCTCGAAATCGCCGCCGTCGAAATCTCTCCTGCGCCCGATGGCCGTCTCGTCGAAAACGTTTTACGGGAGACAGAGGAGCGGTACCGTGCCCTCTTCGACGGCGTCGAAACGGGCATCTTCATCATCGACCCGGAGACGCACACGCTGGTTGACGCCAACGCGATCGCTGTCGGTATGGTCGGCGCGCCGCGAGAAAAGATCGTAGGAAGTGTGTGCCACAAATTCGTTTGTCCAGCGGAGTCGGGCCGCTGCCCGGTGACCGATCTGGGGCAGACGGTCGATAACTCCGAGCGCATCCTGCTGACCGCCAATGGCCGGCGCTGCGCCATCATTAAGACCGTGCGCCCGGTGGTTGTGGCTGGGCGCAGGCTGTTGCTGGAGAGCTTCCTCGATATCACTGCGCTTAAGAATGTAGAGAAACGCTGAAGGAGCGCACAGCCTACCTGAATTCGCTGATTGAAGTCACGCCGCTCGGCGTGGTGGTTCTCGATGCCGAGGGACGTGTCGAGATGTCGAATGCAGCGTTTGAACGGCTGTTTCTCTACTCTCAGACTGAGGCCAGGGGTGCGGCATTAAACGAGCTGATCGTCCCAGGCGAGTTCGCCGCTGAAGCCGCCGAACTCACCCGGCATTGCCTCGATCAGGGCAGCGTGCAGGTTGCCAGCCGCCGGCGCCGCAGGGACGGGACGCTCGTCGAAGTCGAGATCTTCGCCGTTCGTCTGGAAGTGGATGGCAAGCCGCACGGGTGCCTGGCGCTCTACGAGGACATTACCGCGCGCATTCAGGCGGAAAGGGCCATGGCCGAGCGGACTGGCCTGGCCGCTCTCGCCGCAGCAGTGGGAGTCGCACTTACGGGGTCCGACAATTTGCGGCAAGGGCTGCAAGAGTGCGCGGAGATTCTCGCCGGCAAAATGGATGTGGCTTTTGCCCGGATCTGGACGGTAGACGAGCGCGACAAAGTTCTTGAATTGCAGGCCAGCGCGGGAATGTACACCCACATCGACGGCGCGCACGCCCGCGTGCCTGTAGGCAGTTTCAAGATTGGCCGGATTGCCGAGATTGGCGAACCGCATCTGACGAACAATGTGCTCGTGGATCCCTGGGTGGCAGACCCTGCCTGGGCGCGGCGCGAAGGGATGGTGGCTTTCGCCGGTTATCCATTGAAGGTTGGGGAGCGTGTTCTGGGCGTGGTGGCGGCATTCGCGCGGCAGCCTTTAACCGCCGCCGCGCTCGAGACCTTTGCTTCGGTGGCCGATAGTATCGCGCAATTTATCGAGCGCAAGCGTGCCGAGGAGTCGCTGCGCGCAAGCGAAGACCGTTTTCGCACCGCGTTCGAGGATGCGCCCTATGGGATGTGCATGACCACTCCCGACGGCCATTTTATGCACGCCAACGCGGCGTTATGCGCCATGGTGGGCTACTCGGCCGAAGAGCTGCTGGCGGACGCATGGCAGCAGCTTACGCATCCTGGCGATCTGGAGCTCTCGCGCCAGGCAGTCGCCAAACTCCAGAGCGGCGCCAGCGCCGTGGTTGAGTTTGAAAAGAGATACATCCACAAGAACGGAAGTGCGGTATGGGGCCGGCTCAAAATCCTGTCCGCACGCGCGCCTGATGGGGAAATCTCACATTTCATCGCCCAGATCGAGGACATCACGCTGCGCAAGCGGGCCGACGAGGCCAAGGCATTCCTGGCCTCGTTGGTCGAGTCTTCTCCGGATGCCATCGTCGGAGTGACGCTGGATGGAACCGTGGTCAGTTGGAACCAGGGCGCGACGGAATTGGTTGGCTATACGGCCGAGGAGATGATCGGGAGATCCATTTTGGTGTTAACCCTCCCCGAGCGCAAGAGCGAAGCGGTGCGAATCTTCGAAACCGTCGCCCGGGGCGAGCAGATGACGCGCTACGAGACCGCGTTGGTTCGCAAGGATAGTACGCGCGTGAGCGTATCGCTGACGTTTTCCCCGATCCGCGACGCCGAAGGCAAAGTGACTGGCATGGCCAGCATCACTCACGACATCACGCAACGCAAGCTCCGCGAGGAGCAGACGCACCTGCAGACGACGGCGCTGGAGTCGGCCGCCAACGCCATCATTATTGCCGATCGCAGCGGGCGGATATTATGGGTGAACTCCGCCTTCACTCGCCTGACCGGTTACGCCGCGGAGGAGGTTCTCGACGAAACCCCGGGCTTGCTCAAATCAGGAGTTCAGGACAAGGCCTTCTATAACAATCTATGGTCAACCATTTCCCGCGGAGACACCTGGCAGGGCGAGCTTGTCAATCGCCGCAAGGACGGCAGTCTCTACACGGAGGAGATGACCGTGACTCCAGTTCGGTCGGCCGACGGTTCCATCCACCACTTCGTAGCCGTGCAACAGGACATCACCGAGCGCAAACGCGCCCAGGAAGATTTGCTGTTCAAGACTGCCCTTCTCGAGACCCAGGCCGAGACCACGATCGACGGCATCCTGGTGGCGGACGGGAAGGGACAGCGATTGCAGAGCAACCGGCGCTTCGCCGAGATCTTCAACATCCCGGCTGAAGTCATCGATCGCAACGACGAACAGGAGATGCTGGACTGCGCGCTTTCCCAGATCCAGAATCCAGGGGCGTTTATCGAGCGTGTCAAGTATCTTTACGCACACGAATCGGAGAAGGCGCGCGACGAGGTTCATCTCAAGGACGGACGCTGTCTGGATCGCTACACCGCGCCTCTCCACGACGCCGACGGCAGATACTACGGCCGGGTCTGGTATTTCCACGACATCAGCGACAGCAAACGGGCCGAGCAGTCGCTGCGCGAAAACGAACAGCGCTATCGCGAGCTTTTCGAAAATGCTTCGGAGATCATCTTTACCACCGACATGGATGGCCGCTTCACTTCGCTGAACCGGACGGGAGAGCAGGTTTTTGGTTACTCGCAGGAGGAAGCCGCCGAGACCGACATCTGGCATCTGGTTGTCCCCGAACATCATGAGATTCTCAAGCAACATCGCGTCCAGATGGCGGCGGGGACGACGCAGTTTACGGCGGAGATCGAAGTAGCGGCAAAGGACGGCCGCCGGGTGAGGTTGGAAATCAAGCCCCGGCTGATCTGGCGCGACGACAAGCCCGCCGGGATCCAGGCGATGGCGCGCGATATTACGGGCCGCGACATCGCCGAGATGGAACTGCGCCAGGCGCAGAAGCTGGAATCGGTGGGACGCCTGGCCTCGGGCATCGCCCACGAGATCAACACGCCGATTCAATTCGTCGGTGACAATACGCGTTTTCTCGGGGACTCGTTCGCTGCTCTCAAGAGGCTGATCGACAAGTTCGATGAACTTTCCCGGGCCGCGGCAGCAGGTACGGTGAGCCCCGAACTGCTCAGCGAGGTGCGGCGCCTGGAAGAGGAGTCCGATTGCGCCTATGTGCTCGAGGAGATACCCCAGGCCATCAAGCAGACCATGGAAGGAGTGGAGCGCGTGGCGACGATCGTGCGCGCCATGAAGGAATTCGCTCACCCGGAGAGCAAAGAGATGGCGCCGGCAGATCTGAACAAGGCCTTGCTGAGCACCATCACCGTGGCGCGCAATGAATGGAAGTATGTCGCTGACATGGATACGGAAATGACGCCTTTGCCCCTCGTGGTTTGCAATGTCGGCGATTTGAATCAGGTCTTCCTGAACCTGCTCGTGAATGCGGCTCATGCGATCGCCGATGTGGTCGGCAACGGCGGCAAAGGCCGTATCGCCATTCGCACCGCCGCGGAAGGCGACAAGGTGCACATCAGCATCGCCGATACCGGCGCGGGCATTCCCGAGAATATTCGCAGCAAAATCTTCGATCCATTTTTCACCACCAAGGAAGTGGGGCGCGGCACCGGGCAGGGCCTGGCCATTGCCCGCTCCGTCATTGTGGATCGTCACAAGGGAAGCCTGACCTTCGAGAGCGAGGTCGGGAAAGGGACCACATTCAACATCCGCCTGCCCGTTGCGCAGGAAGAATTCACCGCGGAGGCCAGAGACCGATGAAGCGGGTATTGTTTGTCGACGATGAAGTGAGAGTTCTCGACGGGTTGCGGCGCATGCTGCGGCCCATGAGGACAGAGTGGGAGATGGCTTTCGCGCCCGGAGGCCAGGCGGCCCTGGACCTGATGGCGGCGTCGCCATTCGATGTGATCGTCAGCGACATGCGCATGCCAGGAATGGACGGCGCGACGCTGCTCGAGCAGGTGCGCGAGCACTATCCCGAAGCTGTTCGCATTGTGCTGTCGGGCCACACCGAGATGGCCACCGCGTTGCGCGTCATTCCCATCGCTCACCAATTTCTGGCCAAGCCCTGCGATCCGGAGATGCTGCGCCTGGCGATCGATCGCGCCTGCCACCTTCAGGCGCTGCTTACCGACGGCGCGGTCCGTTCCCTGGTGGGCTCGCTGGGCGATCTTCCGGCTTTGCCGCGGGTTTACGATGCCTTGAACAAGGCCCTCGCCGATCCCGATTCCTCTCTGCCGAGGATTTCCGAGATTGTCGAGCAGGATATCGGCATCTCCGCAAAGATCCTCCAGTTGGCCAACTCCGCCTACTTCGGCTGCGCCAATCCCGTGGCCAATATTCAAAGCGCGGTTGGGTACCTGGGTCTCAATGCCTTGAAATGTCTGGTCCTCTCCGTGGAGATATTCAGGGTCTTTCGGCCGAAGACCAAGGTGCCCGGTTTTTCCATGGACGGCTTGCAGCGCCATGCCACGCTCACGGCGCACATTGTCGCGCGACTTCCGGTTCCAAAACATTTCGCCGAGGTGGCCTTCGTCTCCAGCATGCTCCACGACGTAGGCAAGCTGATCCAGGCCTGGAAACTTTCAGAGAGCTTTGCGAAAGCGATCGGAGAATCGGTCCAGAACCATGAACCGCTCTACAGTGTCGAGGAGCGAGCCCGCGGCTTCAGTCACGCCGAGGTGGGAGCCTATCTGCTTGGCATCTGGGGCCTGCCCTACCCCGTGGTTGAAACCGTGGCCCTGCATCACGCGCCCAATCGCGTTCCGCACCAGGACTTTGACGCGATTGCCGCCGTCTACGTTGCGAATCTGCTCGCCCATCGCATCGAGCCCTGCGATCGGGATGATCCTGAATGCGAAATTGCGCCGTTCGCAGAGGATTTGACGGCTTTGGGAGTCATGGGCCAATTTGGCGCATGGCAGGAGGCGATGAAGGACGTTCCGGCGCTGATTGCCGAGGCGGAAGCTGCGTGACCGGCGGGGGGAAACCGCCCAGGACGCATCGGCGCGGCGGGGAATTCCGTCAACGGCCCTTGCACTGCGCGCGCCGGCAGCCGCGCTTGGGCCGTTTACCGGCAGGCTTGGGGCGATGCCGTGGCCTGCGATCGGGCCATCTTGCCGATGACACTAAACAGTGGTCTGAGTGGCGCCGATAGAAGTACTTGAGAGAGTGGTTTCGCATCGGGCCGATTTCGAGGAATGGCTTTGGAGACTATGGCAATCGCGAATTCGCGGCCGGCTGCATCGCGGGGCGGAATGGACGACGTATTTCGCGCCTGCTTCGATCGCGCGCCAGTCGGAATCGGCATCGCCGGCCCCGACTGGCGGTTGCTACATGCCAACGATGCGCTCTGTCACCTGTTTGACTTGAGCGAAGAGGAGCTTTGCGCCACGGCTTGGACGGAGTTGGTGATCCCCGAAGACATGGAACCGGTAAGCCGCTTTGTCAAAAGCGTGTTGGACGATCCCAATGGGCCGCGGGAACTGGATGCCCGCTTCAGTCACAAGGACGGCATTCGTTGGGCGCATATCCGGGTCTCCGCCGTGAATGACGCCTCCAGCCGTCCGGCGTATTTCATTGTGTCGATGGAAGAGACGACCGAACGCAAGGCGCTCGACGCCGCATTGAGCGAGAGCGAAGCGCACTTCAAATTGATGGCCGATAGTTGCCCCTCGATGATGTGGGTGACGGGCGCGCGCGGCGAAGTGCAGTTTGTGAACCAGGCCTATCGATCGTTCTGCGGCATCGAAGAAGGCGAGGCCGATGGGAATGGCTGGGAACAGCTTATCTGGCCAACCCATTCTCGAGAGTATGTCGCTCGACTGAAACGCGCTATCGCTAAGCATGAGGCTTTCAGTGCCGAAGCGGTGATTCGCCTGGCGAACGGTCAAAGGCGGCTGATCGGCTCCGTGGCCAAGCCCTGCGTCTCTGCGCACGGCAAGTATCTTGGACACGTAGGATTGACCGCCGACATTACCGAGCGTGCGGAAGCGGAGAAGCATCGGCAATTTGAATTCTCATTGATCAGCGCCATTCACGACGAATCGCTGGAAGGCATTCTCGTGGTCAACGAGGAGGGGAAGATTGTCTCTATCAACCAGCCCTTCATGGAGCTTTGGGGTATTTGCAACTCGAAGGCTACCAATTGCGGCGTCGAAGAGCTGACCGGCGCTCCGGTTCGCCCGGTTCTGCTGTCGATTCTGGAAAATCTCGCGGAACCTGAAGAGTTTCTGAAGAAGGTGAATGCGCTAACTATCCATCCCAACGAGCGGTACTACCGTGACATTGCGCTCAAGGATGGAAGGACCATCGAAGCGCACTCCTCGGGTCTTAGCGGCCGGTCATGCGAGTACTTCGGCCGGGTGTGGTACTTCCGCGATGTCACCACGCAGAAGCGCAGCGAGCATGGCTTGAAGAAGGCCAAGGAAGCCGCGGAAGCGGCCCATCGCGAGCTGCACACTCAGCATTTGTCCATGGAGAACGAGCGCCGGATTCTTCGCGCATTGATCGATAACGTCCCGGATTTCATGTATGTGAAGGACACCCAAAGCAGGTTTATGGTTGCCAACGTCCACACGGCGCGCAGCATGGGCGCCAACTCGGCTGAAAGCCTGGTGGGAAAGACGGATTTTGATTTCTTCCCGCCGGAGATAGCCAAGCGCTTCTTTGAAGATGAGCGGATGCTGCTCGGCTCCGGCGAAGCGCTCTATAACCGCGAGGAAACTGGCCTGGATGAAACCGGGCGCGAGATCAAGATCCTAACCACCAAAGTTCCTCTTCGCGACGGCGATGGAAATATCGTTGGTCTGGCCGGGGTTGGCCGCAATATCACGGACCGCATTCAAATGGAGAATGCGCTGCGCGAGGCGGAGGGAAAATTCCGCGGCATCTTCGACAACGCAACCATGGGCATCTTTCAGAGCACGCCGCAGGGCCGTCTGCTGAACGTAAATCCTGCGTTGGCCTCGATGTTCGGATACGCCTCGCCCGAGGAGATGATTGCGCTGGTTTCCGATGCCCGTCAGCTCTATGGCGATCCCGCGGAGCGGGAATTACACACGGCGCGAATCGCCAAGCACGGTAAAGTGCGGAACCATGAAGGCCAGACGTTGCGCAAGGACGGAACCAGGTTTTGGGTATCCGTGTCGATGCACGGCATTCTCGAGAACGGCGCGGTTGTCCGCTACGAAGGAATGTGCGAAGACATCACCGAGCGCAAGAGCCTTCAAGAGCAGCTCTTGCAGGCCCAGAAGCTGGAATCGATCGGTCAGCTTGCTGCGGGAATCGCGCACGAGATCAATACCCCTACGCAATATATAGGGGATAATACTCGATTCGTGCGCGACGCATTCGAGGACTTGAAGTGTCTATGGGATAAGTTTCAGGAGTTGGCTGAGGCGGCCAGGGCGAACGAAGGCTGCCGTAGTATCCTCGGCGACATCTCGGAGACCATGGCAAAGGTCGATGCCCCATTCCTGATCGACGAGATCCCCAAGGCCATCGATCAGGCGCTCGAAGGCGCCAGCCGCGTGGCGACGCTGGTGGCCGCCATGAAGGAATTCTCGCATCCGGGCTCGAAGGAGAAGACCCCGATCGACCTGAATCACGCCATTGAGAATACGATCACGGTGGCACGCAACGAATGGAAGTACATTGCCGATCTTGAGACCGAATTCGACAAGTCGCTTCCGCACGTCAAGTGCCTGCCGGGCGAATTCAACCAGGTGATTCTCAATTTGATTGTGAATGCGGCGCATGCCATCGCCGATGCCCTTCCCAAGGGAAGCTCGGGAAAGGGAAAGATCAGGGTCGAGACACGCAAGCTGCCAACATGCGCCGAGATTCGCATTAGCGATACGGGCACGGGGATTCCGGAAGCAATTCGCAACCGGATATTCGATCCCTTCTTTACCACCAAGGAAGTCGGCAAAGGCACGGGGCAAGGGCTCGCCATCGCCCGTTCCGTCGTCGTGGACAAGCACGGCGGGACGATTCGTTTTGAGACCGAAGAAGGGAAGGGCACGACCTTCATTCTTTGTCTGCCGCTTTAGACCGAAGCAGGGAATAGGGAGTAGCCAGTAGGGAATAGAAAAACTCGCCGGGAGAGTACAAGTCACAGTTGCCTCAGTTTTCCGGACCTCGGCTCGACGAAACTCCCGCAAACCGGACCAACGCAGCGCGGAGATTGACTCAGTCTAAGAGTTCCTAGACCTTATAGAAGTAGATTCCGATGCAAACAACACCAGTGAGAAAATATATCGCGACTCCCCACCAAAACTGAGTTGGATCTTCGGCGCGGGAGACCCAGCCCGTGCGCCCGCCCGTTTTTCCGCTAAGTACCGATACCACAGCCACGGAAATAAAGATGAACGCGACTACCAAGTAAATAGACGGATCATTCATGAGGACCGTTCCCCTTCCTTGCTCCCCCTATTTCCGTAGTCCCGAAGTCCCTGCTTCTCACCCCCGCCGCGCCTGTCTTTGCACTTGCATGGGCACCACCTGCACGGTTACGTCGCGCACCTCCGAGAGGAAGCGGTTGAGCACCGAGCCGCGCCACAAAATGTCCCAGCGCGAGCGCGCCGATTGCCCGAAGACCACGTGGCTGATGTTCTCCTGCTGCGCAAAGCGAATCAGGGCGTCGGAAATGTTGCGGTCGGTGAGCGAAACCACCTGCGCGCCCAGGTCGCGCGCCATGCGCTGGTACTCCTCGAGGCGATGAAAGGCCTCGGGATCGCCATGGCCCTTGTCGTCGGGCCGCGAAACATAGACCGCGTACCAGTTGCTTGCCAGGCGCCCCGCGATGCGCGCGCCCACGCGCAGCAGGCGCTCCGTTCCCGGCCGCGCGCTCAGGCACACCATCACCTTCTCGGGGATGGGCGCTTGCTCCAGGCCTTGGACGCGGCGATATTCCGAAGCGCGGTTGCCCACTTGTTCGGCCGTGGTGCGCAGCGACAGCTCGCGCAGCAAATTCAGGTTGCCTTTGCGGAAGAAGTTGGCGAGCGATTGCTCGACTTTTTCCGGCGCGTAGATTTTTCCCTGTCGCAGACGGTCGCGCAGCTGCTCCACCGTCACGTCAACGTTCACCACTTCATCGGCGCGCTTGAAGAAGCTGTCGGGGACGGTTTCGCGAATGGTGGTGTTGGCGGAGCGGTTGACCGCGTCGTTCAGTGTCTCCAGGTGCTGGATGTTCACCGCAGTCATCACATTGATGCCGGCATCGAGCAGTTCCAGTACATCTTCATACCGCTTGCGGTTCTTGCTGCCGGGCACGTTGGTGTGGGCGAGCTCGTCGACGACCGCGAATCGCGGATGGCGCGCGATGATCGCGTCCACGTCCATCTCTTTCAGGTTGACGCCGCGGTAGGGAATGACTTTTTGCGGAATGACCTCGAGATCGCGGATGCGGGCCTCGGTGTCCTTGCGCCCGTGGGTCTCGACCAGGCCGATCACCACGTCGATGCCCTGCTGATGCTTCATGTTGTAGGCATCGTTCACCATGTCGTAGGTTTTGCCTACGCCGGGCGCGGCGCCGATGTAGATGCGCAGCTTCGCGGGTTCCTGAGTTTTTTCGAGCTTAATCTCAGCCATGGCTCAGCCCACCTCGACAGGATGACGGACTTCCTCGGCCGCGGCTACGGGAAGCATGAAGCGAAAAGTTGATCCGTGGCCGAGCCGGCTCTCGACGGCAATCTGCCCGCCCAGCGATTCCACCAGCCGCCGGACCATGGCCAGGCCGAGGCCGGAGCCGCGCTCGGAGAATTGATTGAAGCGATCGAAGATCGAGCCCAACCGCTCGGCCTCAATGCCGCGCCCGGTGTCGCGCACGCTGAATTGCACAAAGTTCTTGATCTCCTCAGCAGTCAGAAGGACTTCCCCTTCATCGGGAGTGTAACGAATCGCGTTCGACAGCAGATTGTCGAGAATCGAACGCAGAGCGCGGCGGTCGGCGCGCACCATAGCCAGATCGGCATACGCCTTTACGTCCACGCGGATATGTTTCTTGGCCGCCTCGTCGCAGTAGCGATCGCGGGCCTCATTGATGGCCGGCAGGGGACGGATGTTTTCGAGCTTCATTTCGCGTTTGCCGGTATCGAGCTCGGCTACCTCGATCAAGTCGGTCATCAAGTCGTCGAGCTTCTCGGCGTCGTTGCTGGCCGCGGCCACCAGTTCGGTCTGCAGCCCGGTCATCTCTCCGCTGAAGCCCTGGGCGATCGCATACAGCCCGCGCCGCAAATCGAGCAGAGGATCGTGCAGCTTGCGGCTGGCCACAGAAATAAATTGTGTCTTGAAGCGGTCGATGTCCTGCAGGCTGGTCACGTC
>CAVXOO010000254.1:0-11309 GCA_963762945.1 uncultured Acidobacteriaceae bacterium
GGCCGCCCTGGGTCCAATCGGAGCTTTGGGCGGCCTCGCCCAGGCTACGCTTCTCGCCACCTATTGTTATTGGGGCTACTACAACATCTGCTTTCTCGCCGCAGAGGTGCGCCGGCCCGAGCGCACCATTCCCCGCGCCATCCTGCTCTCGATCGCCTTGGTTGCCGCATTTTATGTTTTGATGAACCTGGCCGTGCTGCCATCGCTCGGTGGCTCGTCTATGCATGCCGCCCAGACGCCGGTTCTTCGTTTCCAACTGGCCGCCGACATCGCCCGCTCCGCCTTCGGCTCCTGGGCCGGCTACACCGTCGCCGCTCTCATCGTGTGGACTGCCTTCTCCAGCGTTTTCTCGCTGCAGCTCGGCTACTCACGCGTACCCTACGCCGCAGCGCGCGATGGCAACTACTTCCGCTATCTCGCCGCTGTCCATCCCAAGCACGGCATTCCCCACCGCTCGCTTGTCGCTCTCGGCATTGTGGGAGCCTGCTTTTGCTTCTTCCCGCTCACTGAAGTCATCAAGCTGCTCGTCATCACGCGCATCCTGCTGCAATTCTTCCCGCAGCAATTTGGCGTCATTCTTCTGCGCATGCGCCAACCCGATCTTCCGCGGCCCTTCCGCATGCCGCTCTACCCGCTGCCACCGCTCTTTGCCATGGCCGGATTCGGATTTCTCCTGATCTATCGCGCGCACGCCCTCGAAGAACTCGGCGTCGCCGCGGGTATCGCCGTCTCCGGTACGCTGCTCTATCTGCTCCGCGCCCACGGCCTGCGGCAATGGCCGTTTGCCGGTTGAATGTAACAATTTCTGTAACGTTTGTCGCCTTTGGTGTGTCTAATATAGGAAATCGGCCTTCCCCATACGAGGTTAACCATGCTCATCGGCAAACCGCCCGATATTCCTTCTTCGGAGATCACCTCTCGCGACGACTACTTTCGCTATCTATCGCGCCGCCGCTTCTTGAAAGGCGCGGCCGCAACTGGCGCTGCAGCCCTGGCGGCTGGTCGCCTGGCCGAGCTCGTCGCACCGAGCGCCGTCAGTGCGGACACAAAACTGCAAACCGTGCAAAGCCCGCTCACCACCACGGGCGAGCAGCTCACGAGCTACGACGACATTACCCACTACAACAATTTTTACGAGTTCGGCGTGCAAAAGGGCGACCCCGCGAAGAATGCCGGCGGCCTGCCCACGCGCCCCTGGACCGTGAAGGTCGAAGGCAAAGTGGCCAAGCCGCTCACCTTCGACATCGACGACCTGCTCAAGCTTCGCCCGCTTGAAGACCGCGTCTATCGCCATCGCTGCGTCGAGGCCTGGAGCATGGTGATTCCCTGGGTCGGCTATTCGCTCTCGGAGTTCATCAAACAGTGCAATCCGCTGCCCAGCGCCAAGTACGTGCAGTTTCTCTCCTACTACAACACTAAGGTAGAGAAATGGGGCTACGAGGACCCAGGCATCAACTGGCCCTATTCCGAAGGCCTGCGCATGGACGAAGCCATGAACCCGCTTACGCTGCTCACCTTCGGTCTCTACGGCGAAACTTTGCCCAACCAGGACGGCGCGCCGGTGCGCATCGTCTTGCCCTGGAAGTACGGCTTCAAGTCAGCCAAGTCCATCGTCACTGTGCGCTTCATCGAGAAGCAGCCGCCCACCACATGGAACGATCAGGCCCCCAACGAGTACGGCTTCTATTCGAATGTGAACCCTAACGTCAACCATCCGCGCTGGAGCCAGAAAACCGAGCGCCGCATCGGACTGCCCTTCTACGCGCAGCGCCGCACCACGCTGATGTTCAACGGCTATGCCGATCAGGTGGCTTCGCTTTATAACGGAATGGATCTGCGCAAGTACTTCTAAGCAGCTTCTAGCTGCTAGCTTCTAGCTTCCAGCTCATCGAGGAGAGTGGGCGGCAGCGGCGGAGAGTAAAGCCGGGAACAAAGACCAGGGATCGGAGACCAGAGAGAAACTCACCCTCGCTGGCCTTGTATCAATTCGGTTTCCGGCAAACTCGCCGACCTTCCAACCCGTGAACTTGCTAACAATGAAACGTTCGACTTTGATTCTTCTTAAGACGCTCGCCTGGATTGGTTGCCTCGCACCCGCGGCGTGGCTCGTGTGGGGCGCGGTCGCCAACAACCTTGGCCCCGATCCTACGGCTGCGATCGCCTTTGCTACCGGCCTGACGACGTTGCGCCTGCTCACCGTCACGCTTGCCATCACGCCGCTACGCCGGCTCTCGGCAAGCTTGAACTGGCTCGGCAAGTTCCGCCGCCTCTTTGGGCTTTTCGCCTTTTTCTACGCCACGCTGCACATGCTCACCTATGTGGCGCTCTACTCGGGCTTCAGCCTGGCCGCCATCGACTCCGACATCGCCAAGCGCCGCTTCATCACCATGGGCGTGGCCGCCTATCTGCTGCTTGTGCCGCTGGCGGCCACGTCCACCACGTGGGCCATCCGCAAGCTCGGCGGCAAGAACTGGAACCGCCTGCACAAGCTGGTCTACGTCGCCGCAATTTGCGGGGTGATTCACTATTGGTGGCAGGTCAAGACGGGCGTGATCACGCCGCTTGGCATCACCCTCATTCTTGCCTTGCTGTTTCTGGCGCGGCCCGTGACGACCTGGCTGCAGAGCCGCAAGAGGCGCAGCGTGGCCGCGTAAGCTTCGGCTGGAGTGACGCTGGGCGCCGTTAGTGGAGCCAGCGAACGGTCGATGCGGTTTGCGGCGGCAGAGGCAAAACGATGAAGCCTTCGCGCCAGTGTCCCTGCTCGCGCCGCGGCGGATTACCGACGATGCGCATGGCAGAGGGATTGTGCTCCTCGAGCGCCAAGCCGGCCAGACCGGCCACAATGGCCTGCAGCTGGTCGTGATTGGGCGGGCGGTTGGAGGTAAACGGGATGACCGACCCGAGCGCTCTGTAGGCTTCGGCCAGGTCGCTTACCCTTGCACGGCGCTTGGCCGCGAGGGGCTTCAGACCCAGAGATTTCCACGCGGCGTGGGGATAGCTCTCGACGAGCAAGCGCTCGCCCGACGCGGCCGCATCGGGCGAAGCCGGTTGCGGCCGAGTTTGCAGTCTCCGCCAGCCGCGCCGGCTGAGCGCATCGTATACATCCATGCAGAACTCGGCGAAAGACCTCGAAGTGGCCGGCTTCACCATGCCGGGCAAGCCGGTTTTGGCCGCGGTGTTCAGTTGCCGCTCGCTCATGCGCGCGTGCTCAAGGCCGTTCGACCCGGACTTCCATGCCTGCGGACCGTCGAGCATGAGGATGCGAATGCCGCGCACTGCGCAGAGGTGATTGAGTCGGCCGGCAAGGATCTCCGGATTTATCGGGCCGCGATCATCGGCGGCATCCAAGCCAGGGGAATCGAACGGAAGGATCTCGCAGACGATTTGAGGAACAGAATGACTCGAAGGAGCGCGGCTGAGAACTACGACGCCCAGATCGGACCAACGCCGAAACGCGAGATCGACAGAAAGCACGGCCATGCTCTTGAGAGTACGTCTGAGATGTGCGGCCGATGCGGGAAGAATTCCGGGCAGGCGCTGCTCTTGCGCAGCTTTGAAACGGCAGACCGGAATGGAACGCAATAGGAACGGAGAAAAACCGGGCCCCCGGCGTGCCGGAGGGCCCGATGGTCGAGCTGGCTGGACGGAGCTAGTTGACGGTGATGGTGAAGGTCTGGGTAACACTGGGGGTGACGGACGGGTTGGACGAGGCCGTCACGGTGTAGGTGTAGGTTCCAGCGGTTGTGCCCGGATCGCCCTGGCCGCCACCTCCGCCACCTCCGCCACCGCTGCTTCCGCCGCCGCAGCCTGCCATGACGCCAATTACGGCCAGGGCGACAAGGACGGAGAGCATATTGCGCCAGCTACGCCGACGTGCCGGGATGCCGAAGAAGACGAGCAGGGCGAGGACGGCGCCGGAGCCCAGCAGTTCGCCGCCGGGGCCATTATTTTTCCGCCCGGCAGCCTGGGACGGGCCAAGGCCGCAGCGACGGGCGCCGTGGTGCCAATGGTGAAGGTGACGCCGCAACTGCTGCCGCAGGTGGCAAGGTTGATCTGGCTGGCTCCGCTGCCGTTGCATGTAGTGCCATCGCTGCCGGTCGCCGTGGTGCTGGTCTGCACACAACTGAGAGTGACGGTGCCATCGTAGCCGTTCACCGCGCTCGCAGTGACCTGGACCGTGGCGGAGCTTCCGGGCATGACGCTGGACGAACTCGGCGTGCCTGGCGTCAGCTTGAAGGTTGCGCCGGTTACCTGGCCGGTATTTTGCCCCGCGGCGTAATGAATGTCGCCGCTATATTGAGCGGTGACCGTCACGGTTCCAGTGAACAAGCTGGCCTGCATTGTGAACACGCAGCTGCCGGCGCTGGTGCAAGAGCTGACGCCGATGGTCTGCGTGGTGGCCGGGTAGCTGCCGCTGGCCGCGCTGAGAGTGACGAACCCGGTGGGCGTTGCGCCCGAGCCGCTCACCGAGACGGTAACGCTGATGGTGGACCCGGATTGCGACGGCGTGACGGTGATGGTGGGGGTGAGCGGCGTGACGTTTGAGACCGTTACCTGGCCCGTGCCGCTTTTGACTGCGTAGTTGACGTCGCCCGCATAACTGGCGGTGACCGTATCGAGCTGCCCCGCGGCTGAGCCCTGCAGGGTGTTGGCGGGAACGATTAATGTCACCATGCCGCTGCTGTTCAAGGTTCCAGAGGCGGAGTAGCTGCTGCCGTAGGTGAGCGTCACGGTTCCGGTGGGGGGCACCGTATAACCGGTCGGCGTTTGCGGCGCTCCTGCCGCGCCGGCTACGGTGACTGTGACCTCAAGCAGGTTGTCGGTGTTGATGCTGGCGGCATTGGGCGTGACCGTAACGGCCGGCGTGGCCGAACCCGGCGTGACCGGCCAGATGTTCGCGTTCACCACGTTGGCCACATTCAGGGAGCCGAGGCCGGTGGCCTCGTCGTAGCCCGTGCCGGCGGTGTAGCCGGTCAGGATGCCAATCTGGTCCGAGTACCCGATCGTGGATTGGGTTGCGACGCAGTTGGGAGTTCCGTCGGCGAAATCGCAGGGCATGGCGTTGTTGCCCTTATCGATGTCGTTAAAGTAGCAGCCGTCGCTGGTGGTGGCATTTTCGGAGCTGCAGGTGCTGTTCCAGGTCTGCTTGGCGGCGAGCGCGTAGAGCGGCCGATTGGGGCTGCCCTGCGCCGCGCCGCTCTTCTGGTTGATGAGGGCCATGATGCCCGCCATGGCAGGCGTAGCCACCGAAGTTCCGCCTACCTCCTCGGCAAACGGCTCTACGCTGTTGGAATAGCTGCACGGCTGATAAGTCTGGCCACCGACCGACGTGTCCTGCGAAACGCAGACCAGATAGGCGCTGCTCGACAGAAAACCGTCCGCGGCAAAGAAGCTGACGTCGGGAACAGCGCGCGTCGTCAGGGAGCTTGTTCCGGGGACGCCCGATTGGTACTGCCAATTTGGCGCGGGCCAGCCGTTGTTGTAGGTGGCAACGGAGGCCTGGGTCGCGCCGGTATCCGGATTCGACGTGGCGCCGGTCGAGCCCACGCCGGTCGACGCGGTGCAGCTTCCAGGAGTTGTGTCGGAAGGGTTGGTGGTGTTGACAACGCAACCGCTGACGCCACCGCTGCCGCCGACGACCTCCAGAAGAAGCTCGCCATACGGGTACTCGGCGCCGAGCCCATAGCCCGAAAGGGCGTTGCCGGTGAAGCTGTAATCGTAGATGGCATTACAGGCCTGTTCCGGCGTGGAAATATCCGAGGCCGGATAGCTTTGGCCGCTGCCGGGATCGATGGCTTCAGTTAGGATGTCCTGCTCCCAGGTAAGGGCCAGCGGATTGGCGCAGGTGTCGTTCCAGGGCACCTCGGGCACGTAGTTTTTGGCGCTCGACTGATTGGTGGAGCTGTTGCTCGTGTTCCAGTAGGGCGAAGCGGTGCACTCGGTCGAGGGAGAATTGAAGAAGTTCTGGGGCGCGCACCAGTTAAAGTCGGTGCCGCCTACGGCCGTATCGAAGGGCGTGGAGGCGATGCCGCTTACTGTGAGCCCGTATTCAGCAAAGTTAAAGCCGTCGTCGCAGCTTGCCGAGCCGGAGTCGCCCGAGGCCACAAAGACCGCGAGACCTTCGGCGGCAGCTGTCTGCCATAGATCGTAGTACTGCACGTTGCCTGCGGTGCCCATGCTGAGTTCGCAGGCGCCATAGCTGACGTTCATCACGTGTACGCCGAAGACGGGAGAGTTGGAATTGCCTACATTGTCAACAATGTAACTCTCCGAGTCGTAGAGGACCCATAACACTCGAGGACGAGTATGGTTCCGTCGACTTCTATGCGCTGCCCTTCCTGGAGCCGCAGCTGGTTCGTGGGGAAGCATGGGCCGATCCATCGATCAAGTCTCAGGCTGACGTCCTGCGGCTGGCGATGACGCCCATTCGGGGCAAGGGTGATGGAGCGCAAGAAGCAGGGCTCTCGATCGGTCGTAATCGCACACACCTTCGCCGCTGGCGCCGAGACCGCGTCATCCGACTCGGAACGCCCCGATCATCGTTGGCACACTGGACGCAGTGCCCGTGAACGTGCTGGGTGGGGTCGACTACGTCGCCCTCGGACATATTCATGGGGCGGCCACGCTTGCTGATGGCTCCATTCGTTATTCGGGCGACCGCTGCACTCATCGTTTAAGGAGGCGGGCAAGGCGCGCGGCGGCTGGCTGGTCGCTCTCGATGCGGATGGCTTGGAAGTGTCTCATGGGTCGATCTGCCGATTCCTCGTCCTCTAATCGTTCTCACTGACACCTTCGACGCGCTTCTGCGTGACCAGAAATACGAGCAATACCGAGAGCACTGGGTTTCGGCCAACTACACCGACAAGGCGAGAACAGATCGACCCGATTAATCAGTTGCGGAATCGGTTTGAGTGGTGCGCCGAGGTTCGGCACCAGCCTTCTGAAGTAATCGAGTCGAACGAGAGTTACGCCAAACGGGTGAAGGGCCTCTCTGATGAGGAAATCCTCGAGAATTTTCTCCGCGACGTTCGCAACGGTGACGGTCAGAGCCAGGCCGAGCAAGACGTCATCGCTGCTGTCATTGCCGACCACCGGACGCTGGGGCAGACCGCGTGAGAATCCTGTCCGTTTCGATGAAGGGGTTTGGTCCCTTTCAAGAATGAGGAGGCCATCGACTTCTCGGACTATGACACCGATGGACTCTTTCTCATCACCGGCCCGACCGGTGCCGGCAAGTCGACGATCCTCGATGCCATCTGCTTCGCCCTCTATGGCGATACCCCTCGCTGGCACGAGCCGGAGCCCTAGCGCGCAAGTGCGCAGCGATTACTGTTCGCCCGACGACAAGACCGAGGTGGTCCTGGAGTTCGAGGTGAACGGCATCGAGTACCGCATCAGGCGCTCGCCGCAGTACGAACGGCCGAAAGAGCGCGGTGAAGGCACGACACTCCAACAGGCGACCGCGTCGATCGAGTTGTGCGTTGGCGGCTCCGCACTCGCGGTCAAGCCAACCGAAGTTGCAGATGACGTCCAGGAACTCGTCAAGCTGAAGGCCCGCCAAGTTCTACAAGTGATCCTGCTAGCGCAGGGTCGCTTCCAAAAGTTCCTCCTCGCTGACAGCGCCGAGCGTTTGGGGCTGCTCAAGACCCTCTTTGATATCGGCCGCTTTGCTGACTACGACGTCGCCATTGACCAGCGGCGTAAACAAGCGAAATCCGAACTCGACCTCGCTCGACTCACGACTACCAATCGCATCCAGACGATCGCGCAGAGCGGCAATTTCGAAGCTCCGAAGGACGGTAAGGAGTTTGAGTGGATCGATGCGATTGTGAAGGAAGCCGGGTCAGCTCTGGATGTGGCCAAGACCACTAGGAGCACTGCCACAGCACAAGAGAAGTTGGCCCGTGATGCGCTTTCGATCGCAGAGAAACAGCGGCAGCGGACTGATGCCGAAGCGACTCTGACTGAACTCCTGGCACGTGGTGACGAGCTCGAGGCCGAGCGGGCTCTGCTTACCGGCAGATCGTGCCGCCCGGGTACTCCCTCTGGCTGAAGTCGCCAAGACAGCCGATGATGAGTTGGCAGCTGCCCAGGTTGCCGTCGATGATGCACTTGCAGCGTATGAAGGCGCTGTGCCTGACGATCCTGTCGAGGAAGTCACCCGACTGAACCAGGAGCTGGGCAAGCTCCAGCCACTCATCGAGGTCGAAGACATCTCCTCGCCATCCGTGAGAACGAGATCGCAGCTGCCAGGGACAACGTCGAGAAAATCAAGGCACTGCTTATAGAGATCGCCGAGCGTGAGGAGGATCTCGAGGCGCTACGTAAAACGGCAACCGAAGCCGCCAGGAGCGGTCCCGTCGCCCGCCAGAAGGCCGGCAGTATCAAGGCGCAGTTCGAAGCCGCTGTAAGGGCGGTCGAACTGAAGGGCAAACTCGCTAACGCCCAGGACGCACTCCTCACGGCGAGCACAGCCCTTGGTGCAATGCTTGTCGTCTACAATCAGACGCTCGCGCGCTTCCTGCACGGCCAGGCAGCGGTGCTGGCTGAACTGCTTGTTCCGGGAACTTCTTGTCCGGTGTGTGGCGCTCTCGAGCATCCGGCGCCGGCCACCTGGGATGGAGAACGGGTTACCGAGTCCGATCTCAAGAAGGCCAAAGCGAGCGCGATTCGGCCGAAGGGCCGCTGAGCGCCGCGAAGGAAGTCGTTGATCTCGAAGGTGAGCTGAGGGAACTCGCGGGTAAGGCCGATGACAAGACTGTCGAGCAGCTCACTGCGGAGAAGGCGTTTGTAGACGAGGAAGTGGAGCGTGCTGACAGCGCTGACCAGTTGCTCGGGGGACATCGACTTTGAGATCAATGGCGATGACGACGCGTCGGGGCTTACTTCCAAGAAGACGGGAGCTTGGGAAGAAGTTGACCGCCGGGAACACGGCCGTCACGACGCTAACCACCCGGGTAAGAGGGCTGACCGCAAGCGAGCGAACGCGGCGCGCGGCCGACTTCTGTGACATCGACGGCTGAGCGCATCGCCGCTCTAACCGACGACTGCAAACTTGCTCTGTGCTCGTCGATGCACGAGCTCATCACGTCACCGCCGCCAAGAAGGCTGCAGATGCGCGCGCTTGGCAGCAGAGAAGAAGGCCAAGGGCGAGAAGTTCGATTCACTTGAGGCGGCCCTCGACGCGCTGATCGAGCCGGACGAATTGGCTGGGCGCCACGACACGATCGCCACTTACGACCAGGACTTGGCTGGCGCAAAGGCGCTTCTTGCTCAGGCGGTATTGCAGGGTCTCCCTGTCGAGTGCATCGACGTCAATGAGGCGCGAGAAGCAGTGGCTACGGCCGAAGCGGCCTCGTCGCAAGCCATTAGCGCTGAATCCCTGGCAGACGAGCGGCACAAGGACCTGGTGCGCGAGCGAACTTCAATCAAGAGCGAACTGAAGGAGCTTGCGGAACTCGCCAATCGCTACGACGTGCTCCATAAGCTGGCTGAGACGGTTCGCGGTAAAACTCCGAACGTGAGGAACATCCCGCTTGAGAGCTACGTCGCCGCGGCTGAGCTTGAGGAGATTCTTGAGGCCGCAAATGAGCGGCTGCGCTCAATGAGCGACGGCCGGTACAAACTCCAACATTCGGAGCGCGGTGATCGTCGGAAAGGCGCTTCCGCCGGACTCGAGATAGAGGTGCTTGATGACACACCGGCAGGGCGCGCTCCCCTCTCGCTCGCTCAGCGGCGGCGAGACCTTTTTTTTGCGTCGCTGGCCCTGGCGCTCGGCCTTGCCGAAGTAGTGACGAGCCGGGCCGGCGGCATCGAGCTGAAGACCCTTTTCATTGTTCGGCCTGCTTCTGTCCGCACGCGACATGCTGGGCGTCGGCGATGATTACCCTCGACACTTTGCGCCAAGGCGGTCGAGCCATTGGCGTCATCAGCCACGTCGATGCGATGAAGGACTCGATAACTTCGCAACTACGGGTGGCTAAGACGGCACAAGGTTGGTCCGAAATCCTTAGGGCTTAATCCATTGAGCCCCGACGTCTCTTAGGCAGTAGTACTCAAGGCTCGGGACTGCCGACGGTCCCGTTGACGTCAACGGAACCGTCGGCAGTCCCTAGTGCGCGAGATAAATCCAGGAGCATTAACGAGTTGGCCGGACCCCGATTCCTAAGCCACTTGATTAGGTCAGCGGGGACAGACCAACCTAACTGTTACGCACGCATTGACTTGAAGCGACATCGCGTGATATCAGTCGCTGATTCTGACGATCACGATGATGTTCCCGATGATCTCGTTGAACCCACTATGAGAGTCGTGTTTCCATTCCCCAGCGCGACCTCATTCGCCTTCCGTCTGCTCGATAATCGCGAGGATCTGGTCGCCGTATCGATCAACCTTCGCGGGACCAATCCCGCTGATGGCTAGTAGTTCAGCAACTGTGCAAGGGAACTGACCGCGTGGAGGTTCTTCGAGCGTCCAATCGGTGAAGAGGACACGGCCGAACCCAGCGCGTCCACCCTCGCCGTCCACTGTCAGTCTTTCAGGATGTGGTAAAGACCGGCCTTGGCTTCCGACATCGGCCCAGGTTGACGACGTGCCTTCGTTGGCGACTGGAGGCTGAGCGTTCGGGCTCGCCCGTTGACTTGCACTCTCGATCCGAAAGTCACGGTAATCCGGGCTCCGCCAGCGGACACCAAGACACCGCTTACATCCACGGCTCGGACCACGCAGTCGTAGCCACCCCACGGTAACCGCAGTCCGACTTCGGCCGAGACCGGATCATTCGCGACGGGACTTTGGTTCGAAACTGATTCAGCTTCCTTGCCCCGGATTGATCGAGGAGGTCGGCCGGAGCGGTCAGCTCGTTCAAGAAGATTGACGGCAACTCGGCGTCAGCGGTGATAACCAGCGACGTGGTGCAGCGGGTGATGGCGACGTGAAAGACCCGGCGCTCCTCCTCGATGTCAGTGCTGAGCCGATGCGGGAAGATCGTGAAACTGGCGTCGTAGACAATGACGTGAGGCCACTCAACTCCCGACCTTGTGAACGGTCGCAATCACCACGCCGTTCTCGTCCAGCGGCGTGTGAAGCAACCGCCAGAGCCAGTCGCCAAAAGTCTTGGAGTCAGCGTGCAGGCGCCCAAGGGCGATCAGGCTTCGAAGACCGTCGGAGTTCGAGGCACTGTTGCGGCCTTGGTGCGAGGCGTCAAGCGTCGCCAGGGCTCGATCGAGGCCAATCTCTGTTCGGATGAACTCGATCAATTCTGGCGTCGTGGCGCGATCCGCGGCTTAAGATGCGAATCAAGATCGTGG
>CAVXOO010000255.1:0-3616 GCA_963762945.1 uncultured Acidobacteriaceae bacterium
GGACCACGGCTCGTTGCCGATGTTCCAGAGCTTCACGTGGTAAGGCGCAGGATGGCCGTTCTTCGCGCGCTGCGCGCCCATCTCTGTGGTGACCGCTCCGTTCATGTACTCAACCTGCTCGGCCGCCGAGTGCGAATCGCCAAAGCCCGCGTTGACGCTGATGTAAGGCTCGACGCCAATCAGTTTGCAGAAGGTCATGAACTCGTCCATGCCGAGGTCGTTCGTCTGCATGGCGCTCCAGGCGTTGTCCCAATCCGGCGGACGCCGGTCGCGATCGCCGATAGTGTGGTACCAGATGAGATTCGAAGTGTAGTTGCCGCCGTAGCGCCAGAAGCCGGACTTGATCTGCCGGATCAGCGGAATTGTGTCGGCGCGGAAGCCATCGATGTTGTCGGCGGGCATCAGCGAGAGCGTGCCGATGTGGAAGTCCCCCTTGCCCGTGCCGGTAACCTCAAGCGCCGCGTCGGTGGAGTCGGCTCCGGCGGTAAAGGCGAGCGAATATCTCTTGTACTCGCCGGTCAGCGCGGCCAGAGAAATGGTCTGGCGATCGCCCGCACCGGTGCCCCAAATTAGTGCAACCGTTACTTTAGTAACAGGTGTGCCGCGGAGCCAGATATGCCCGGTATATCTCTTTCCTTTTACCAGCGCCAGACCCGATTGGCGGATGCCATGCGGAGTGGAAAAATCGAGCGCGATGCGCGGGCTCTGGTCGCCGACGAAAGGCTTGATTTTGTCCATGGTGACAGCTTCATCGGGCCCCACAGGCCGCCATTTCCTCAGCTGCATACGCATGGGATTGCCCTGCGTCCGCGCCGGCGCTTCGGGATCCTTTGCGACAATGGGAAAGTAGAATTTGCGGTCATCGAGCATCTCGGCCCAAAGGCTGCTGTACATGGTATTGCCAATATGCTCAATGAACATGCCGTATTCGTAGGGCGAGACGGGCGGGGCGGTCTGCTGCGTGTCGATGCTGACTACGATATTCTCAGGCGCGGCTGCCGTGTTATGCTGGGCTTCCGCGCTTTGCAATATGCCGGCCAGCAAAAGCGCGGCAACGAAAGCGATGACGTTTCGATTCTTCATAGAAGACTCCATCCGTGCGAAGGCAGGCCGCGCGGGCGGGTAGGTCAGATCCCGGGGGCGCGCTGCGCCTGAGTAAGCGTTTACTCAAAAGAGGATCATACATCCTACCCCGCCAGGCTTGCCAGACCAATTTCAGGTCGACTGGCAGGCCGAGTGTGAAGATTTGTGCTATCATCAGCCAGATTTTTCCGGTCTGGCGACGGTTGTTTTCGATAGAGAGTACTCGCGCGCCACCTCACATGGCCAACATCGTCTGGGAGGCGCCGGAAGCCTTATTGTTGAATTTGTGCTTGTTTCGATTGCCTTGGAGAAGACCTCGAGGAGAGCGGAATGCTCGAGCACGGAAAAATTGCGCTCAACGGTTTCGAATTCACTTACCTGGCGGCGGGCCCACCCGACGGCGAAGCAGCGATCCTTCTGCACGGCTTCCCGCAATTTGCGGATGTATGGACCTCTCTGCTTGGAGAGCTAGGCTCGCGTGGCTTCCGCGCGGTGGCGCTGAATCAAAGGGGATACTCGGCGCAGGCGCGGCCACTGGAGATCGAAGCCTATAACGTCGCGGAGCTGAGCTCGGATGTGATCGCTCTTGCGGACAGTTTTCAATGGCCCAGTTTTCATCTCATCGGCCACGATTGGGGCGGTTTTCTCGCCTGGCGCCTGGCTGCCAAGCACCCCGGCCGCGTTCAATCTCTCACCGCTCTTTCGGCCGCGCACCTCGACGCCTTCCTGGATGCACTCGCGTTCGATCCCGATCAGAAGGTGCGGTCGCAGTACATTCAGCTTTTCAGGATGCCCGGCCAGGTCGCGGAAGGCATATTGCGCAAAGGCGACGGCGCGCCGCTGCGAGGAGTGTTTCGCGGCAAAGTCTCCGAAAGGCAGGTTGCAATCAACGTGCATCGCCTTTTGGAGCAAGGCGCTCTCACCCCTGCTCTCAACTGGTTTCGCGCTCTCGACCTCGACGCGCGCATCGGGCCGGTCGAGGTTCCCACACTGCACCTCTGGGGCGACCGGGATATCGAACTTGGGCGCGCCGCCGCGGAAGCCACCCAATGCTATGCCGCCGGTGACTACCGTTTTGAGATTCTGCCGGGATGTTCGCATTGGCTGCAGGACGAAGCGCCGGCCATCGTCCGGGACCTTGTGCTTGGCCACATCGGCAAGCAAAAGAAACCTGACGGTCAACGCGAGACGCGTGCAAACACCCAGGCCCTTCAATCACCACCAGCCCCGATCGCACCGGGCTCCGCGATCGAGGTCACAGGCGGATTGCCCTGGTAATAACAGACGAGGCAGGCATGATAGAAAGACTTTTGCCGCCGAGCTTCTGTCTTCAGCACTGAGCTCTGCCCGCTCGGGCATGAATGCTGCTCAGTTCCCCTTGGGGCGCTCCTGGCTCCTGCTGGGTGGACACGTGGATTCGCGAATCACCAGTTCCGGCAGTACCGTCATCATCCGCGGAACGTCACTCTCTCCACGAATCAGTTGCAACAGAGTATGCGCGGCCAGAGTGCCCATGCGCGCCAGCGGCTGACGAATGGTGGAGATGCTCGGATTGTGGAAGGCCGCGCTTTGGATGTCGTCGAAGCCGATCACCGAGATATCTTCAGGAACCCGCAGCCCGCTGTCGCGAATGGCGCGGATGGCTCCAATGGCGGCAATATCGTCGTAGCAGACCAGGGCCGTGAAGGCCGCCTTGCGCTGCAGCAGCTCGTTGGCCGGATCCAGCCCCAGCTCCGGAGTGGAGATGCGCAACTTGAGTTGCACCGTCAATTCCGGCCGCACCGTGATGCCAAGATCCGCGGCCACGGCTTGCATACACTGCCAGCGCTCGTCGGCATCGGAGCTATGGCTGCCGCCGCGCATGAAGGCGATCTTGCGATGGCCCAGGCTGTACAAGTGGCGCAAAGTAAGCTCTGCGGCGCGCCGCTGGTCCAGAACCACGTTGGTCACGCCCTCGATTACGCGATGCCCGGCCACGGCCACGGCCGGCGCCTTTAAACTATGCTCGAGCACAGTGTCGATAAAGATGAAGCCTTCGACAGACCGCTCCCTGAGCATGTTCGGATATTCCTCGATCAGGTCCGGCTTGCGGCGATGGCTGGCCGTCAGGTAGAAGTAGCCCTCTTCGATGAGAAAATCCTCGACCCCGGCCAGGATCTGCGTGGCATAGCTGTCGTTCAGTTCGGGTACCAATACGCCGATGGTGTAGGACTGGCGCTTGCGCAGCGATCGCGCGTAAAAGCTGGGATGGTAATCGAACTTTTGGGCCGCCTCCCGCACCCGATCCCGGGTCTTTTGCGGAATCGCCTGCACGCCCGGCGCGTCGTTCAGCACCAGCGAGATGGTGGCCGGGGACAGATCGAGATACTCGCCTAAAACGCGGAGACTCACAGGCTTTCCCGGATCAGGTTCGCGCCTGGGTCTATGTTTCGTTCTCTTGGGCATGCACACCTTTGTAGCACGCCGCACGCATGCTTGAAACTCCCTAATTTGCTCCGCTCAGCACTGGATCTCTGCCTCCCGCTCGCTCAAA
>CAVXOO010000256.1:0-7629 GCA_963762945.1 uncultured Acidobacteriaceae bacterium
GTTACAGGTTAAACTCCTCTGCGGCGCGGAAAACCGCTTTCCGCCCCTGCAAAAACGGATACACGCCACTGCCGGCGGCAGAGCATAGCGCGAGTTCGCAAGCCTTCAAGACGCGAATTCCGCCTTGCCTTGAGCGCCCGGCAGAGCCACCGGAGACCTTGATCGATGCCATCGAAAACGCGCCGCCAGCCAGTCAAAAGTCTCCGCCTTTGCCTGCCGGAATTTCCCCCTTGTTTGGTGCGAATCAAGTATACTGATCGCGCTCCAGTTGTCAAAAGACTTTACGCTACAAAAACGTTTAAGCATGGACATTTCTCGGGACTTTATCGATCCGGTCCCGGTCCGGCTTCGGCTTGAAAAGAGACAGGGCTATGAAATTTGGGCACTTCGACGACCAGAGCCGCGAATACGTGATCACGCGGCCCGACACACCGTTACCGTGGATCAACTATCTGGGATGCCAGGACTACTTCGGGATCATCTCCAATACCGCCGGCGGCTACTCGTTTTATCGCGATGCCAAGCTGCGCAGGCTCACCCGCTACCGCTACAACAACGTGCCCATGGATTCGGGCGGACGATACATCTATCTCCGCGACAGCGATTCGGGCCGCTTCTGGTCGCCCTCGTGGCAGCCCACACGCCACGCGGCGGAGAATTACTCGTGCCGCCACGGCCTCGGTTACTCCGTCATCGGCTCCGACTACGAGGGCATTCGCGCGCATACGCGCTACTTCGTCCCGCTCAATGAGAATCTCGAGATCTGGCAGACCACGGTCTCCAATCTGCGCCCGGCCAAAGCCCGCATCTCCGTCTTCGCCAACGTCGAGTTTTGTCTGTGGGACGCACAGGACGACGCCACCAACTTTCAGCGCAACTTCAATACCGGCCAGGTCGAGGTCGAGGACGGCGTCATCTATCACAAGACCGAGTATCGCGAACGCCGCAACCACTTCGCCTACTTTGCCTGCTCCCCAAAACCCTCCGCATTTGAAACCCGGCGCGACGCTTTCCTCGGCCCCTATCGCGGATGGGATGCGCCCGCCGCCGTCGAAGCTGGCCAGCTTTCGAACTCCATCGCGCACGGCTGGTCGCCCATCGGCGCCCATCAAGTTGACCTCGAACTCGAGCCAGGCGAGACGCGCCAGATCGTCTTCGTCCTCGGCTATCACGAGAATCCCGTGGACCAGAAGTTCGACCCGCCCGGCTCGCAAACCATCAACAAAACTCTGGTCAAGCCGGCGATCGCGAAATACCTCAACGCCGGCGAGGCCGACCGCGCCTTCGCGAGTTTGCGCAGTTACTGGGATGGCCTCCTGAGCATCTTTGCGGTTAACACCCCCGACATCCACACCAACCGCATGGTCAATATCTGGAACGCCTACCAGTGCATGGCCACCTTCAACCTTTCCCGCTCGGCTTCCTTCTTCGAGTCGGGCATCGGCCGCGGCCTCGGCTTCCGCGATTCCAACCAGGACCTGCTCGGCTTTGTGCACATGGCGCCGGCCCGCGCCCGCGAGCGCATCCTCGATCTGGCCGCCACGCAACTGCCCACCGGCGGCGCGTACCACCAGTACCAGCCACTCACCAAGCGCGGAAATAACGACATCGGCGGCGGCTTCAACGACGATCCGCACTGGCTGATCATCGGTGTCTCGGCTTATCTGAAAGAGACCGGCGACTGGACGATTCTCGACGAGAAGGTTCCCTACGACAACGAGCCGGGCTCGGAAACGCCGCTCTACGAGCACCTCGAACGCAGCTTCAACTACACGCTCTCGCGCCTCGGGCCGCACGGACTGCCGTTGATTGGCCGCGCCGACTGGAACGATTGCCTGAATCTGAACTGCTTCTCCGATACGCCGGGTCAGAGCTTCCAAACCACCACCAACAAGGACGGCAAGGTCGCCGAGTCGGTTTTCATTGCGGGCTTGTTCGTCCACTCCGGCCGCGAACTGGCAGCCATCGCCAGCCGCCGCGGACTGGGCGCCGACGCCGCAACCTATCTCGCCGAATCCGCGAAAATGGTGTCGGTGATTCTCAAGCACGGCTGGGACGGCGAATGGTTTCTGCGCGCCTACAACGACTTCGGCGCGAAGATCGGCTCGAAAGAGTGCGACGAGGGCAAGATCTTCATCGAGTCGAACGGCTACTGCACATTGGCCGGCATCGGCTTGGACGACGGCAAAGCAGCCAGCGCGATGGCGGCCGTCGGCAAGCAACTCGCCACCAAACACGGCATTGTTGTGCAGCAGCCGGCCTACTCCCGCTACTACCTTGAGATGGGCGAAATCTCCTCCTATCCCCCGGGATACAAGGAGAACGCGGGCATCTTCTGCCACGTGAATCCCTGGGTGATGATCGGCGAAACCCGCCTGGGACACGGCGATCAGGCACACGATTACTACACGCGCATCAATCCCTCGGCGCGCGAAGAGATCGGCGATGTGCACCGCTGCGAGCCCTACGTGTACGCGCAGATGATCGCCGGCAAAGACGCGCCCACCTTCGGCGAAGCCAAAAATTCCTGGCTCACCGGCACAGCGGCGTGGAACTATTACGCCATCGTGCAGTGGATTCTGGGAGTGCGCACCACGCTCGAGGGGCTCGAGATCGCGCCGGTGATTCCTGCCAATTGGCCCGGCTTCACGGCCACGCGCATCTTCCGCGGCGTGACGTACAGAATCTCGATCGAGCGCCAGGGCCCCGGAAACCGCATCGCACTAACCGTCAACGGAGCGCCCATCGCAGGCAACGTTGTGCCCGTTCCCACCGATGGCCGCAAAGAAGTGACGGTCAAGGGTGTGCTGAGCTAGTGTGGTGTTTCGGAACTTCGCGCCATAATGATTTGTCATCCTGAGCTCGTCCCGGCGCGCCGGGACGAGTCGAAGAATCTGCGGTTATTTTTCTTCGGACTTCATCTTCGCCGCGCCACTGCCTGCCCCGACGTTCCACTGCCGCCGCCCCTTCCTCGATAATTGAATCAATCTTGCAGATAACTCTCAGGGATGCTCTTTACCCCGATAAATCGAGGACGACCGATGACGGAATTTGCCAATAAGGATTTGCTGCAGCAGTTTGCCAGCGACAACTACGCGGGAATCTGTCCCGAGGCCTGGGCTGCGATGGAAGCCGCCAACCGCGGGCATGTGACGTCCTATGGCGACGACCCGTGGACTGCGCGGGCCGCAGATGCCTTTCGCAGCCTCTTCGAGACCGATTGCGAAGTGTACTTCGTCTTCAACGGCACCGCGGCCAACTCCCTGGCGCTGGCCTCGCTCTGCCAGTCGTATCACAGCGTCATCTGCACGGACCATTCGCACGTGGAAACGGACGAATGCGGCGCGCCGGAGTTTTTTCCCAACGGCTCCAAGCTGCTGGCGGCCGCGAGCATTGACGGCAAGCTGACGCCCGCGTCGATTCGCGAACTTGCCACCAAACGCCACGACATCCACTATCCCAAGCCACGCGCCGTCACCATCACGCAGTCAACCGAGACAGGCCGCGTATACACGCTCAAGGAAGTGATCGCAATCTCCGCGGAGTGCCGCGCGCTGGGGCTTTCGCTGCACATGGACGGCGCGCGGTTTGCCAATGCCTGCGCAAGTCTGCATTGCTCGCCCGCCGAGCTGACCTGGAAGAGCGGCGTCAACGTGTTGTGTTTCGGCGGCGCGAAAAACGGCATGGCGATTGGTGAGGCGGTGCTGTTCTTCGATCGCGCGCTGGCCACGGATTTCGATTATCGCTGCAAGCAGGCGGGGCAACTGGCCTCGAAGATGCGGTTTCTCTCGGCGCCCTGGGTGGGAATGCTCGAAAGCGGCGCGTGGTTGCGCAACGCCGAGCACGCCAACCGATGCGCCCAGCAGTTTGCTCTGCTCATCGATGCCATCCCCGGCGTCAAGCTGGCCCAGCCGGTGGAGGCGAACGCCGTTTTTGTATTGGCTTCGGAGAAAATCCTCGATTCGCTGCGCAGCCGTGGCTGGAATTTCTACACCTTCATCGGCGGAGCGGCGCGTTTCATGTTCGCCTGGGACAGCGACCCGCGGCGCATCGAAGCCCTGAGCCGGGATTTGTTCGAGTGCGCGACGGCAGCAAAGCCGGCGTAGAACTTGTTCTGAATCGCGTTCTGAAGTAGCGCCGGTCTCCAGACCGGGGTTCCCAACGAGCCCGCTTTTGGCTCGTTGGGGTGGTAGACCGGCTGTCGTGCGGGCGTCCTCGCCCGCACTGTCCAATTCGACTAGACGCCAGTTCGCCCGGTAAATGTCCGGGGTGCCCCATCCATTCGCGCTTTTTGCGAATGGGTGGGACAGCACGAACTCCACAGGCACAGATTCACGCCGTAAGAGTCTTGAAGCGCCTGTCGTTTTTACTGCTCGACCGCTTCCCACTTCCCCGAGTTTCCTGAGCGGAAGATGGCCTCGATGACCGCCATGTTGGCGATCGAGTCCTCCAGCGGAACCGGCACTTCGCTGTTGTCGAAGACCGCGCGGGCAAATGCGTCGCCCTGCAGCGTGTATTGATCGGCCGCGGCAAATGTCTCCGTAACAATATCGTTGAAGCTCAGGTCGCCGGTCGAGGCAATCAGCAAGCGCGAGGGCCGATCCTTCGGCGGGTTGAAGGGAATCTCAATCTCGATGCGGCCGCGCGAGCCCAATAGCTGCACGCGCTGGAAGGGAATCAGTTGCGTGCTGCAGGTGAAGATGGCCTGACCCGCGGGAAAGTCCAGAATCGCCGAAGCCAGCCGGTCGGTGCCAAATGCGGGGTCGCGATCGACGAGCGCGACCACGCGCCGCGGCTCTTGCTCAAAGGCGATGCGCGAGGCCTGAATCGAGTAGCAGCCGATGTCGTAGACGCCGCCGCCGCCCGACTCCACGCGGTTGCGGATGTCGGCGGGGTTGGCGTTGAAGTAACTGAAATGCGCGTTCACGGCGCGCAGCTCGCCGATCTGGCCTTCGCGAAGAAGCTCTCGCACGCGCAGCCACTGCGGAGCGCTGCGAATCATGAAGGCCTCGCAAATTTTTACCCCGGTGCGGGCCCGCACTTCGAGCAGAATCTTGGCTTCGGCCACGGTCATGCTGAGCGGCTTTTCGCACAGCACATGCTTGCCGGCCTCGGCCGCCTTGATCGTCCACGGAACGTGCAGTTGATTGGGCAGCGGATTGTAGATGGCATCGACGTTGGGGTCGGCGACGAGCTCTTCATACGAGCCGTACACCGTCGGAATACCAAGCTGGTCCGCCGCTTCGCGAGCCTTCGCAAGATCGCGCGAGGCGATGGCGGTGACCGAGGTCAGCTCGCCATTTTGCATGGCGGGAATAACGTTTCTGAGACCGATCTTGGCAGTCGAGAGCACGCCGAAACGAAGTTTCTTTGACATAGCAGCATGATACAAGCCACGCGCACTGACTTCACGATTCGCGACCCATGGAACCACGGGTGCCCCACATCTCGATTTTGAGATGTGGGAAACCACGAACGCCAACCGGCTCTGAATTCAGTCACGAACCCCAGCCATGGCCAGCGCCTCAGCAGAATCCGCGGCCACGCGCATCAGTCCCCGGTTGCGCGCTTCAATAAAGCCGTTGTCCACGGCCGTATCGAGAAAGGCCAGCAGCCCGTCCCAATAATTCGCCGTGTTGATCAGCACGATGGGCTTCGCGTGCAGGCCGATCTGCGCCCAGGTCACGGCTTCGAACAACTCGTCGAGCGTGCCAAAGCCGCCGGGCAGCACCAGGATCGCGTCCGACAGCTCGTGGATGCGGGCCTTGCGTTCGTGCATGGTAAGCACCAGCTCGAGCGAGGTGAGGCGGGTATGCGCGATCTCGCGGCCGCTCAGCGCTTCCGGCAGCACGCCGATGACCTCGGCGCCCTGGGCGAGGGCCGCATCGGCCAGCACGCCCATCAATCCGCGGCTGGCTCCGCCATAGACCAGGCCCAGGCCGGCGTTGGCGATGGCTGTGCCGAGGGCTGCGGCTTCGGCGCGAAATGCGGGATTCGATCCGAAGGCCGATCCGCAAAAAACCGCCACGCGGCGGTGGGACTTTTCTGATGGTGTCATGGTTTCTCCAGAATACCGGGCCGCACGGGGTAGAGCGCAGTGCCCGCCGTGCCGCGAGAATTAATTTTGCGTGACCTGCACGATTCGTGTGATAGATTCCCTTTCATGACGACGTGGATCGAGAGCACCGCGCGCAAGAAGTCAATAGGGCAGGTTGTAGTTTTTCTCGTGGTAACGGCCATCGTAGTGTCGATCGTTGCCGAAAACAGCGCCTACTGGAAAGTATTTTTCAAGGGACCGCCGCCAGCGGCGGTGGCCGATCTGGATGCTGCGGAAACATCCGTCAACAACAGCCAGGCGATTTCGACGCCGTACGTCACCATCACCGGCGACAAGGTGCTGAACACGGGCGTCCAGGAGGTGACGACCTACGAGGGCGTCATCAAAAACGTCTCGGCGGGCTACTACGCGCTCCAGTTGGGCGACCGCGTTCTGATTGTGAAGAGCAAGAAACGCCCACAACGACCGTGGCCGGCGAGCTCGGCACGATGCCCTACGACGTGAAGACGAGCCTCTTTCCCGAAGGCACCGATCCCAACGACGAAGCGGCGTTTTATCCGCTGCTGCTCGATACCAACTATCGCGAATCGGGATATGTGGCAGCCTTCTGGGTGCTGCTCGTCGAGGCGCTCTTCGGATTCCTTGCCTGGCGCTCGTGGCGGCGGCTTACGGGAGATCGAGACCATCCGGCGGTGAAGCGTGCCCGCGGCTGGGGCGACCTGGCCGTGACCTCGGCCGAAGTGGAGCGGGAGCTGGAAACAGCAGTGAAGGCCAAGGTCGGCGGTTGGACGCTGACCCAGAACTACGCCGTGAAGCGAGAGATGCTGAGCTTCGACCTGTTCCGGCTGGAAAATCTAGTGTGGTCATACAAAAAGGTAGTCAAGCGCCGCATGTACGGCGTCATCCCCATGGGGACGATCCACGCCGTCATCCGGAAGCGGGCCGTTTGCTTGTGCCGAGCGATGACGGACCCACGCCGGGTGCTGAATCCGTGGCCGTCATCAGCCATGCATTTTGGTTGGAACATTTCGGCGCGGACGAATCTGCGGTGAATCGGAGAATTCAATTAAACGGCCAGGCCTTCACCATCATTGGCGTGGCACCGGCGGAGTTTTCAAGCCTGATTGCGGGGAGACGGCGTGGATTTCTTCGCGCCCATCGTCGCGCGGCCTCTGCTTTCGGCCGGTTGGAGAGGCTTAACGAGCCTAAATTCTCAATGGCTGACGGTTTTCGGACGCATACAGCCCAACGTGACACGCGAACGAGCCCTCGCGTCGCTGCAGACTGTTTGGAAATCGTTGCTGCGTTCGGAAATTGAGCAGCTTGATATCACCGCCGCCGACAGGCGAGCGCGCGTGATGGCAAAGAATCTTGAACTGAGGCCGGCAACGCAAGGTGTGAATGAGCTGGAGGCGCAGTGGCGCAAACCGCTGGATGCGCTGCTGGCGATGGTAGGTCTCTTGCTGCTCATTGCTTGCGCGAACGTGGCGAACTTATTTGTTGCGCGGGGTCTGGTGCGCCTGCGTGAAATGCAGTGCGCGTGGCGATGGGTGCCAATCGATGGCGTTTGC